>JALYTP010000159.1 GCA_030854225.1 Pseudomonadota bacterium | reverse complement strand
CTATACATCGCCCCAACGCCCGCTTTCATCGCCGGAGTCGCCACGGCGAAGAACGGCGCGATCAGCGCCTGCCACTCGTCGTAGAACGCGCCGGCGGCGGGCGAGGCGGGGTCGAGCGGCAGCGCCGCCTCGATCCGTGCGCTGAGGTCGGCCCATTTGCGGGCATAGTCGGCCTGGTCGAAATCGGCGCACATCTTGTCTGCCGCCGCGGCAAAATCAGTCTTCGCCTCGTCGCTCAGATAGCGGTCACCGACCGCCTTCCAGTTTTCGTGTTCCATCATCCGTCCTTTCTCGATCAGCGAACAGAGCGTCGCGACATGGATCGGCTCGCCACGATCAATGCGGGACTGAACGGTGAGGAGCAGTGCGCGGGCTTCGGCGATTTCCGCGGCGCGCGTGTCGAGCTCGGCGATCTGCGCGGCGACCAGGCGCCTGAGATCGACGGGCCGATCGCCGAGTATCGCGGCGATCTGCGTCAAGCTGAATCCGGCTCGCTTGAGCGCCAGCGCAGCGTTGAGCCGCGCAAGGGCGCGCGCGTCATAGACGCGCCGCCCGCCACCGGTGCGCTCGGGCCGCACCAGCCCGCGCGCCTCGTAAAAGCGCAACGCGCGCAGCGTCAACCCCGTCGCTCGGGCGACCTCGCCGATATCAAGTACATTCTCCATCGCGACTCGATCTAGCCGATGACGTAACGTCAGGAGCAAGCGGGTTTTGACCTTCGCGCGAATCCGGCTAGCAACGCGCGATGGAAAAAGCCCCGCTTGCGATCCCCCGGTCGCTCTTCGCCTTTTCGATCTTCTATGGCGGCATGGTATGCATCGCGGGCGTGCTGGGCAATAAACAGGTGTCGCTCGGCCCGCTATCCGCGCTCGGGCCGGTGTTCGGGCTGGGGCCGCTGGCGATCGAAGCGGGGATCTTCGCGTTCCTGCTGCTGGTCGTGGTGTCGAGCGCGGTGGCCGAGCTGCACGGGCCGACGACCGCGAATCGGCTGGTCCAGTTCGGGTTCGTGCCGCTGATCGCATCGATCCTGCTGTCGCTGCTCGTCCTGTCGGTGCCGCCGGCGGTCGATATGGACCCGGCCCGGCGCGATGCCTTCGCGCTGATGATGGGGTCGACGCCGCGCATCTGGATCGGCGGGATCATCTCCTACGGCATCTCGCAGACGCTCAACGTCACGGTGTTCTCGTATCTCAAGGGGCGCGAAGGATCGTCCCTGCTGTGGCTGCGTGCCAGCGCGGCGGGCATCCTCAGCCAGATCGTCGACACCTTGCTGTTCGTCAGCATCGCGTTCCTGGGCGTGTTCCCGATCCGCGAGCTGCTGATCGGTCAGATGATCGTGAAGGTTGTGCTGTCGGCGGTGCTGGTGCCGGCGTTGGTCTATCTGTTCGTCGTGCTGGGCCGCTGGCTCGACGGCACGACCGCGCGCGCTTAAGGGGCGCGGGCATGACCGACCACACGCCCGACGCTGCACTCCTCGCCAAGGCGGAAACGCTGACCGAGGCGCTGCCGTATCTGCAGCGCTATGCCGGCCAGACTTTCGTCATCAAATATGGTGGCCACGCGATGGGCGACCCGGAGGCGCAGCGCGATTTCGCCGAGGATGTCGTGCTGTTGAAGGCGGTCGGTATCAACCCGGTGGTGGTGCATGGTGGCGGGCCGCAGATCGGCGCGATGTTGAAAAGGCTCGGCGTCGAATCGCAGTTCGTCGGCGGGCTTCGCGTCACCGATGCCGCCACCGCCGAAGTCGCCGAAATGGTGCTGGCGGGCAAGATCAACAAGGAAATCGTCGGCTGGATCGCGGCCCTCGGCGGGCGCGCGGTGGGCATTTCCGGCAAGGACGCCAATCTGGTGATCGCGGAGAAAGTGCGGCGGACCGAGCCGGACCAGAATTCGGGGATCGAGCGACATGTCGATCTCGGTTTTGTCGGCGAGCCTGTGATAGTCGATGCGACGATCCTCAAGGATCTGGCCGAAAAGAACTTCATTCCCGTGGTCGCCCCGGTTGCGCTCGGCGCGGACGGCGCGACGTACAACATCAATGCCGACACGATGGCGGGGGCGATTGCGGGTGCGCTGGGCGCCAAGCGCTTCTTCCTCCTCACCGATGTGGCGGGCGTGCTCGACAAGGCCGGTGAACTGATGACCGATCTCGACCGCGCCGGGGTCGACGCGCTGAAGGCCGATGGCACGATTTCGGGCGGGATGATCCCCAAGGTCGAGACGTGCATCGCCGCGGTCGATGCCGGCGTAGAGGCGGCGGTGATCCTCGACGGGCGCGTGCCGCACGGCATGCTGCTCGAAATCTTCACCCGGCGCGGCGCCGGCACGCTGGTGCGCCGCTAGGGCCTGTCGCCCCCGCGCGCTTTGTTGTAACCGAAGCCACCGGCCCCAAAGGAGACATTCCTCTTGATCGACGTCGTGCTGCAAATCATCGCCGTCCTGCTCGATCTGCTCGCGCTGATCATCGTCGTGCAGGCGATCATGTCGTGGCTGATCGCGTTCAACGTGATCAACACCTGGAACGAGCCGGTGCGCGCGATCTGGGAGGCGCTGCGGCGCATCACCGAACCCGTCTATCGCCCGATCCGGCGCTTCATGCCCGATTTCGGCGCGCTCGATCTGTCGCCGCTGGTGGCGCTGATCATCATCCAGATCCTGCTGCGGATCGTCCTGCCGTACATCGCGACCGTGCTGTACGGCGGATCGGTGATGTAAGGCCGATGACCGCGCGGATCATCGACGGCAAGGCGTTCGCGGCCGCCTTGCGCGAGCGCATCGCGGGGCAGGTCGCGGCTTTCCGCGCCATGGCGGGCCGCGCGCCGGGGCTGGCGGTGGTGCTGGTCGGCGAGGATCCCGCCTCGGCGGTGTACGTTCGCGCCAAGCACAAGGCGACGGTGGCGGCGGGGATGGAGAGTTTCGAACATCGCCTCGCCGCCGACACGCCGCAGGCCGATGTGCTCGCGCTGATCGACCGGCTCAATGCCGACCCGGCGGTCGACGGGATCCTGGTGCAATTGCCATTACCGCCGCAGATCGACGAACGTGCGGTCACCACGCGGATCGATCCCGACAAGGATGTCGACGGCTTCCACCCGGTCAATGCCGGCCGGCTGGCGACCGGGCTCGAGGGGTTCGTTCCCTGTACGCCTTATGGTTGCCTGCTCCTCCTCAAGGACGCGATCGGCGATCTGGCGGGGCTCGATGCGGTGGTGATCGGGCGCTCGAACATCGTCGGCAAGCCGATGGCGCAGTTGCTGCTCGGCGAAAGCTGCACCGTGACCATCGCGCATTCGAAGACCCGCGATCTCTCCAGCGTCGTGCGGCGCGCGGATATCGTCGTGTCGGCGGTCGGCCGGCCGGCGATGATCCGGGGCGAATGGATCAAGCCGGGCGCGACCGTCATCGACGTCGGCATCAACCGCACCGCAGAAGGCCTTATCGGCGATGTCGATTTCGCCGGCGCGGCCAGCGTCGCGGGGGCGATCACCCCGGTGCCCGGCGGCGTCGGCCCGATGACGATCGCCTGCCTGCTCCGCAACACCTTGATCTCCGCGCACTGTGCGGCGCATGTCGCGTATGATCGGGGCGCGATCTGATGCCCGCATTGCCCCTCTCGCAATGATCCAGCTCTTCCTTTCCGCGCTCGTCACCTTCTTCGTCGTGATCGATCCGCCGGGGTGCGCGCCGATCTATGCCGGACTGTCGGCGGGCGCGACGTCGGCCAATCGCCGCGCGATGGCGGTGCGCGCGGTGTTCGTCGCTTCGATCATCCTGTTCGTGTTCGCCGCCGTCGGCGAGGCGCTGCTCGATACGATGGGGATCAGCCTGTCGGCGTTCCGCATCGCGGGCGGGATCATGCTGTTCCTGATCGCGCTGGAAATGGTGTTCGAAAAGCGCACCGAGCGCCGCGAGGATCGTGCCGCCAAGGTTGCCGCGACGCCCGAGGTGGAGGATGTGTCGATCTTCCCGATGGCGATGCCGATGATCGCGGGACCGGGCTCGATCGCCTCGGTGATGCTGATGATGAGCCGCAACCACGGGATCGAGCGCGTCGCGGTCGTGCTGGCGGCGCTGGCGACGATCCTGGCGCTGACGCTGGTCGCGTTGCTGGCGGCGGGGCCGATCATGCGGTTGCTCGGCACGCGGATCGAGGCGGTGATCACGCGCATCCTCGGCGTATTGCTCGGCGCGCTGGCGGTGCAGTTCGTGATCGACGGGGTGAAGATCAGCCTCGGCTAGTCTAATACGCGATCCGCCAAACGCGGATCGGCGAGCGCGCCGGTTGTGGCAGCGGGGTCAGCCAGGGTGGCGCGGGGCCGCGCACCAGTTGGTCGTAGAACCCGCCCGGCGCGCGCGCGTGATAGATGGTCGATTCGCTCATATTGGGGCAGATCACCAGCAGGGTCGCGCCGTGCTTCCTCGCGATGGCGTGGAAATTGGCCGCGTCGCCGGTGAAGGCATGCTGCACGTCGAGGATCGCGTCACCGTTGCGGTGATATGGCCCGGCGACGGCGTCGTGATGCGTCACCGTCACCAGCCGGGGGCCGAGGTCGATGAAGGTGAACACCGTCTGCGGCGGCAGCTGGTCGAGCGGGGCGAGCGCGGGGATCGTCGGGCAGCGCGCGCTGGCATTGTCGATCGTGCTGGTCCGCGCGGTCGGCCGGTCGATCGGCAGCCATTTGATGACGAAGCCGGCGAACAACCCCGAGA
>JALYTP010000158.1 GCA_030854225.1 Pseudomonadota bacterium | reverse complement strand
ATGGTGAGGTGCCCAGGCCTTTCGCTGCGGGAACGGGAATGATCCGGGCTAAAGCACAGCGCCGGACGCGAATCCACCCCAATGGTCGCCCCCGATGCCCGGCCGCCATGCTCGCGGGCGCTCGCCATGCCGGCGGGTCGGGGCTATAGCGGCATGATGGCCTGGTCGCTCGGCATCTTGCTCCTGCTCGGCACCGTCGCGGTGATGGAGGGCGTGGCGTATGTCGCGCACCGCTGGGTGATGCACGGTTTCGGCTGGTTCCTCCACGAAAGCCACCACCGCGCGCGGGTCGGCAAGTGGGAACTGAACGATCTCTATGCCGTGATCTTCGCGGTGCCGTCGATCGTCCTGCTGCTCGGCGGCGTGCGGCTCGGCTGGTGGCCGGGCTGTACGTGGATCGGCGCGGGGATCGCCGCTTACGGCGCGATCTATTTCGGGTTTCACGATATCATCGTCCACCAGCGCGTGCCGCATCGCTACGTCGCGCGGTCGCGCTACATGAAACGCATCGTGCAGGCGCACCGGCTGCACCATGTGGTGGAAACAAGGCGCGGCACGGTCAGTTTCGGGTTCCTGTGGGCGCCTAGTCCCGAGGCGCTGAAAGCGGAACTCAAGCGGCGCGACCGGGGCGGGATACGCCAGTCCCGCAGCTCGGTCGGTTGATCGGGAAATTCGCTATTTCGTAATAGTTTGCCTTTAAAAACTGTCCTATGGTCGCGTCCAAGAGTAAAGCGTTGGTGTACATCAAACCTCAGGCCGATTGCAGGCGAACGATGCGCAAGGCGATTACGCTGCGCGCCCGCCTGCGTGACCGTTCCGCGAAGTTCGACATCGATCTGCTCGACCTGTCGGTCACCGGCTTTCGCGCCGAGGCCGATTATACCCTGCACGCCGGCGATATCGTGTGGATCAACCTGCCCGGGCTCGCCGGGATCGAGGCGACGATCGCGTGGCGCGAGGGGCGGGTTATCGGCGCGGCATTCCGCCAGCCGCTCTATCCCGCCGTGTTCGATCACCTCACCGCAATGGGCCGCTGAGCGAGTCGCGCCGTCCGGTCCGCGGTCAATCGAACAGGCTGGAGACCGACGATTCGTCCGCGATCCGCTTGATCGCTTCGCCCAGCAGCGGCGCGATCGTCAGGTGGCGGATGTTCTTCGACGCGCCGATCGTTTCGTGATTGCCGATCGAATCGGTGATGACGAGTTCCTCGAGCACCGACCCGTCGACCCGCGCCACCGCGCCGCCCGACAGCACGCCGTGCGTGACATAGGCGACGACCCCGGCCGCCCCCGCTTCCTTCAGCGCGGCGGCGGCGTTGCACAAGGTGCCGGCCGAATCGACGATATCGTCGACCAGCACGCAGAACCGCCCCTCGACCTCTCCGATGATGTTCATCACCTCCGATTCGCCGGCGCGCTCGCGGCGCTTGTCGACGATCGCCAGCGGCGCATTGTCGAGCCGCTTGGACAGCGCGCGCGCGCGCACCACCCCGCCGACATCGGGCGAGACGACCATCAGATTGCGTTTGCCGTACCGCGTCTGGATATCCGCCGACATGACCGGGGCGGCGAACAGATTGTCGGTCGGGATGTCGAAGAAACCCTGGATCTGCCCGGCATGGAGATCGACCGAGAGCACGCGGTCGGCGCCCGCGACGGTGATGAGATTGGCGACGAGCTTGGCCGAGATCGGCGTGCGCGGCCCCGGTTTGCGGTCCTGCCTGGCATAACCGAAATAGGGCAGGACGGCGGTGATGCGCTTGGCCGAAGCGCGTTTCAGCGCATCGATGCAGATCAGCAATTCCATCAGATTGTCGTTCGCCGGAAAACCCGTCGATTGCAGCACGAACACATCCTCGCCGCGCACATTCTCGCGAATCTCGACGAAGATCTCCTCGTCGGCGAAGCGGCGGACCAGCGCGTCGGTGAGCGGAATCTCGCAATAATCGGCGATCGCGCGCGCCAGCGGCAGATTGGAATTGCCGGTCATCAATTTCATGGGCGCCCCTTTGCACACGAGTTGCGGCCTCCTTAGAAGGGCCATAGGGATCGGGAAAGAGCACAGGGCAGCACGAATGGCCGGAACGATCCGTTTTACTCCTACCGAGGAGGATTATGTGGCCGCCCTTAGGCTGCATTTCGTTCGTGGGGTGCAAGCACACCAGTTTTGGGGCCGGCTCGGACTTGTCGTCGTGACAGTCGCAGTCGTTGCTACGGGCGCGATTTGGGCGCTTGGTGACGACTTGTTTAACGCGGGATTGTCTGCGGTGATAAGTGCGCTTGCCGGCTGCGCCTGTCTGTTGCTTATCATTGGGGGCAATTTCATGCTCCTACCGCGCCGGTCACGACGCTTGTTTAGGCAGCAGAAATCGCTCCATCACGAAACCAGGTTCGCATGGAGCGACAGCGATGGGAGATGGACCAGCGAGCGCGGGAACACTCATACACGTTGGGATGAGTATTATCGGAGTACTGAGGGCGGCAGCACGATTCTATTGTATTTGAACGGCCAGTTGTTCCAGTTTTTACCGCACCGGGCTTTTGATCCGGCTCAGATTGAAGACTTGCGCGCGACGCTCGTCAGTGCCGGAGTGCAGGCACGATGACTTTCCTCACCCGCTTCGCACCATCACCGACCGGCCGGCTGCACGTCGGCAACATCCGCGCCGCGCTCCACAACTGGCTGTGGGCGAGGAAGAATGGCGGGCGTTTCGTGCTGCGCATCGACGATACCGATGCGGAGCGCAGCGAGGAGCGGTATGTCGAGGCGATCCGCGCCGATCTCGCCTGGCTGGGGCTGGCGCCGGACGGGGAGGCGCGACAGTCGCAGCGATTCGCGCTCTACGAAGCGCGGTTCGCGGCGTTGCGCGGGGACGGTCATGTCTACCCCGCCTATGAAACCGCGCAGGAACTCGATCTCAAGCGCAAGATCGCGGCGGGACGGGGGTTGCCGCCGGTCTATGATCGCGCCGCGCTGGCGCTGAGCGACGCCGACCATGCCCGCTTTGCCGCCGAGGGCGTGCAGCCGCACTGGCGCTTCAGGCTGGATCATGCCGCGCCGATCGAATGGGACGATTTGATCCGCGGGCACCAGCGTTTCGACGCCGCGACGATGAGCGACCCCGTGATCCGCCGCGCCGACGGCTCGTGGCTCTACATGCTGCCCTCCGCGATCGACGATGCCGAAATGGGCGTGACGCACGTCGTGCGCGGCGAGGACCACGTCTCGAACACCGCGCTCCAGTTGCAGATGTTCGCGGCGATGGGGGTGGCTGCGCCGGCCTTCGCGCACGAGGCGCTGCTGACGGGGGCGGAAGGGAAATTGTCGAAGCGGCTCGGCTCGCTCGGCGTGGATCATTTCCGCGACATGGGGATCGAGCCCGAGGCGGTGCGCGCGCTGCTCGCTCGGATCGGGACGAGCGACCCGGTCGAGCCGATCGCGGAGGCCGCGCCGTTGATCGCCGGGTTCGATTTCGCGCGCTTCGGGCGGGCGCCGGCGCGGTTCGACGAGGCGGAACTGGCACGGCTCAGCGCGCAGATCGTCCATCAAATGCCGTTCGCGCATGTCGCGGATCGCCTTCCCGGCGGGATGGGCGGGGCGGAATGGGATGCGGTGCGCCCGAACCTGTCGATCGTCGCCGATGCTGCGGAATGGTGGCGGGTGATCGAGGGGCCGATCGCGACTGAGATGGACCCCGCGGATGCCGATTACGTCGCAGAGGCGGCGCGCCTTGCCGTCACGATCGACTGGGCGGGCGACCCTTGGCACGCGCTGACCGGCGCGCTGAAGACCGCGACCGGGCGTAGCGGCAAGGCGCTGTTCCTGCCGCTGCGTCGCGCGCTCACCGGGCTCGACCACGGCCCCGACATGGCCACGTTGCTCCCGCTGATCGGCCGCGACCGCGCGATCGAGCGGTTGACCCGCGCGTGATATATTATCTCTTGGCCAGGTATCGGGGATGTTGTAACATCGCGACTCGGTAACCGGCATAGACCGGCGCCGAAGGAGAAGATGGGAGACAGGCCATGCACTCGTTTCGTTACAGCAGCGGATATCAGCCGGCGGGCGGGCTGCGCCCCGGCAGCATCGGGCTGACCTTGTTGGTCGGCGGCGGTCTGGTGACCGCGATGACGTTGGTCAGCCCGACGTTCCACCGCCTCAAGGACACCATCCTGACGACATACGTCGTCCACCCCGATCCGGTGCCCCCGGTCGATCCGCCGCCGCCACGACAGAAACCGAAGGATGTCGTGCGGCAAAAGCATATCGCCATGCCGCCGCCCGATCCGGTCACGCATGTCGATCGGCATCCCGAGATCGACTACAGCCACCTCCCGCCGCTCGACGCGTCAACGGGTGGCGATGGCGGCGGCACGGCCATCTTCGAACCACCATACACGCCGCCGAACCCGGTGCTGGTCGGCGTCGGGCTCGACCCCCGATATGCCGGCTATCTCCAGCCGCCCTATCCGGCGGCGGAGCAACGCGCCGAGCATGAAGGGCGCGTCACGGTGCGTGTGCTGGTCGGGGTCGACGGGCGCGTGAAGCAGGTCGAGCGCGTCGCGGCGGCGAGCGACGCGTTCTTCGCGGCGACCGAACGCCAGGCGCTCGGCAAATGGCGGTTCAAGCCCGCGACGCGCGACGGCATTCCGGTGGAAGCATGGAAAGTGATGAACGTCAGCTTCGTGTTGAGCGGGGCGGAATAGGGCGGGCGGCCGCGCGGGGC
>JALYTP010000157.1 GCA_030854225.1 Pseudomonadota bacterium | reverse complement strand
ATCAAGGCCCGCGTCGATAACGGCACCGGCGCGCTGACCGTCGCCGAAGACGATTATTCGCGCGCGCGCATTTTGCTGGCCGGACAGGGCCTGCCCAAGACCGCGCCGGGCGGCTACGCGATCCTCGACCAGTTGCCGATGGGCGTTAGCCGCGCGGTGGAAGGGGAACGGCTGCGCCAGGCGCGCGAGAGCGAGCTGGCGCAATCGATCGAGGAGATCGACGCCGTCGCCGAGGCACGCGTCCACCTCGCCATGCCCGAGGCGAGCGTGTTCGTGCGCGACAATGCCGCGCCTTCGGCCAGCGTGATCCTCAAGCTGCAGGGCGGGCGCTCGCTCAGCGACGCGCAGGTCTCGTCGGTCGTCAACCTCGTCGCCTCGTCGGTGCCGGGGATGAAGCCCGATGCCGTCACCATCGTCGATCAACTCGGCGGTCTGCTGACCAAGCCGGGCGGCCAGTCCGGCCTTGGTGCTGCGGGCGACGAACGCATCGCCATCCAGCATCAGATCGAGGACAAATATCGCAACCAGGTGATCGCTTTGCTCACGCCGATGGTCGGCACGGGCAATTTCTCCACCGAGGTGCAGGCCGACGTCAATCTCGACGAGACGCAGGCAACGCGCGAGAGTTACGACAAGCAGGGTACGCTGCGCGCCGAACAGGGCAATTGGACCGGCGATCAACCGTCCGGCCAGTCGGGCCCTCCGGGGGGCATTCCCGGCGCCTTGTCGAACACCCCGCCGCCGCCGTCGACGGTCGTCGCACCGGGTGCCGCCCCGGCCGCCACGACCCCGGCATCGGGCGCGGTCGCACCCGGCGCTCCCGGCGCCAAACCAGCGCCCGACGCGGTGAAGCAGAGCGATCAGTTCGCCCGCGCCTATGATCTCGGCAAGGAAGTCTCCGTCACGCGCAATGCCCCGGGCAGCATCAAGCGGCTATCGGTCGCGGTGGTGCTGCGCGATCCCGACAGCGGCAAGCCGCGCAGCCAGCTCGAGATCCAGCAGATCACCCAGCTCGTCCAGGCCGCGGTCGGGTACGACCAGAGCCGCGCGGACCAGGTGACCGTCATCAGTCGCAAGTTCGCGACGCCCGCCGCCGATACGGACGCCAAGACGCCGTGGTACGACAATAGCTGGCTGCCGATGCTGGCGCGCAACCTCACCGCGCTCGTCATCGCCTTGCTCGTGCTGATCCTCGGCGTCCGCCCGCTTGCGGCTGCGCTGATGAAGCGGCGCGACGATGCCGGTCAGCGCCTGGCGCTCGGCCGCGACACGGGCGCGGCGACCGCTCCCGGCGGCCAGCCGGTTTCGCTCGACGCGATGGCCGGCGCGCGCAACTATGACGACCGCATCGGGGCGGTGCGCGGCTTCACCCGCGACAATCCGGCGCGCGCCGCGCTTGCCGTGCGGGACATGATCAAGTCATGAACGCCCCAGCAAATCCCCTTGGCCGCAGCTATACCGGCGTCGAGCGCGCCGCCGTCCTGATGATGCTGGTCGGCGAGGAGGAAGCCGCCGCGATCCTACAGAAGCTCGACCCCGAGGAGGTGCGCCAGCTCGGCAAGGCGATGTTCGCCGTCGCCGATGTGAGCGAAACCGAGGTCGAGGACGTGCTCGACGATTTTGTGGGCAAGGCGCGCGAGCGCACCGGCATCTCCTTCGATCCGCGCCCGCAGATCGAGGCGGTGATGAACCGCGCGCTCGGCCCCGAAAAGGCCGACAGCGTCTTGTCGCGCATTGTCCCCGCCGAGGCGGCGTGCGAGATCGAGCTGCTCGACTGGCTCGATCCGAGCGAAATCGCCTCGCTGGTCGAGAGCGAGCATCCCCAGATCGCCGCGGTGATGATCGCCAACCTCGACCCCGCGATCGGCAGCCAGGTGCTCGAATTGCTGCCCGATGCGTCGCAACCCGATATCCTCCACCGCATCGCGCGGCTCGGCCCGGTCACGCCCGAAGCGGTCGAGACGCTGAAGGCCGTGCTCGCCAAGCGTGTCAACAAGCCGCCAGTCTCCGCCGGCGTGATGCTCGGCGGCACGCGCGAAGCGGCCAAGATCCTGCAGGGCGCGCGCAAGGCGACCGAACAGCGCGTCATGCCCAAATTGTTCAAGATCGACCGCGAGACCGCCAAGGCGATCGAGGAGGCGATGTTCGTGTTCGAGAACCTGCTCGACATGGACGACAAGAATCTCGGCACGCTGATCCGCAACGTCGACAGCGACATCCTGACGCGCGCGCTGAAGGGCGTCGACGAAGGGGTGCGCAACCGCTTCCTCGGATGCATGTCGAGCCGCGCGGCCGACGGCATCCGCGACGAGATGGAATCGCGCGGGCCCATGAAGCTGAGCGAAGTGCTGGAGGCGCAGAAGTCGATCGTCCAGATCGCGCGCAACCTCGTCAAGGACGGCACGATCATGCTCGGCGGCAGCGCGAGCGACGACGATTATGTCTGATTTCGTCGCCGGGTTCGCCGCGCGCCATGCCGGGGTGGCGGAAGCGCTCCAGGCCGCGTTCGCGCCGGCCGAGGGCGGGTTCACGCCCGCCGACCTGAAGGCGCGGGCCGGCATCGGCTCGGCGTCGGGGCCGGTGTCATTTTCACCCCAAGGCGACGGGCCGAAACATTTCCACCCGGCCAATCCGGGCAGCAATCCGACCGAAGGCTGGGATCCGCTCACCGCCGCCGGCGATCCCGCCGACCCCTTTGCCGCCGCGCATGCCGCTGGCTTCGCTGAAGGGCAGGCCGCCGCGCGCGCCGACAGCGGTGATGGCGAGGCACGCGACCGGCAATTGCTCGTCGATCTTGCCGAGGCGCTGAAGGCCGACGGACGCTTCGACCGTGCATCGCTGGCACGGCAATTGCGCCAGACCGTATTGTTCCTCGTCACCAAGTTGATCGGCGAGGTCGGTATCGCCCCCGATCTGCTGGCCCAGCGCATCGCCATCGCCACCGATCTGCTCGCCGATGCCGCCGAATCCGCGATGCTGCGCGTCAACCCGGCCGATATCGCGGTGCTCGACGGCAAATTGCCGGGCACGATCTTCGCGGTCGGCGACGAGCAGGTGGCGCGCGGTGGCTTCGTGCTCGAATCCGCCTCGACCATCGTCGAGGACGGCCCCGATTTGTGGCTCGAACAACTGGCGCAAGCGATCGACCGCGTCGCGCTGCCCAAGGGTTGATCGATGCCCGGCCGCTTCACCGACGATTATCTTACCGCGATCGAGGGCTTCGATTTCGCGCCCAAGCCAAAGGTTTCGGGACGGCTTTCCTCGTTCGACGGGCTGCTGATGGAGGCGGTCGGCCTGTCGCTACCGGTCGGCACGGTGTGCTCGGTCGGTGAGGGCACCGGTCGGGTCGAGGCCGAGGTCATCGGCTTTCGCGGCGGCCGCACGTTATTGATGAACCTCGGTGGCCCCGCGCCGCTGTTGCCGCAGGCGCCGGTGCGGCCGATCGGCCCTCCCGGAGAAGCCGAGGTCGGCGCTGCACTGCTCGGTCGCGTGGTCGACGGCGCGGGCAAGCCGATCGACGGGCTTGGCCCGATCCGGGGCGCCGCCACCTGGCCGCTCGGCGGCAAGCTGCAATCCCCGCTCGATCGCGGCCGCGTGCGCGAACCGCTCGACGTCGGCGTGCGCGCGATCAACGGCTTGCTGACGGTCGGACAGGGCCAGCGCATCGGCATCATGGCCGGATCGGGCGTCGGCAAATCGGTGCTGCTTGGGATGATCGTGCGCGCGGCGCAGGCCGACGTGATCGTGATCGGCTTGATCGGCGAGCGCAGCCGCGAGGTCGCCGATTTCCTCGAAACCAAGGTCGCGGGAGAAGCGCGGGCGCGTTCCGTCGTCGTCGCCGTACCCGCCAATCATTCACCTGTGCTGCGCATCCGCGGCGCGCTGCGCACCCATGCCATTGCCGAGGGTTTTCGCGCCGAGGGCAAGAAGGTGCTCCTCATCATGGATTCGCTCACCCGCGTGGCCCATGCCGGGCGCGAGATCGGGCTCGCGCTGGGTGAGCCAGCTTCGGCGCGGGGCTATCCGCCGTCGGCGATCGCGATGCTACCCAATTTGATCGAGCGCGCGGGCACCTGCGTCTCGAGCGGGGGATCGATCACCGCGATCTACACCGTGCTCGCCGATGGCGACGACGGCAACGACCCGGTGGTCGATTCGGCACGCTCGATCCTCGACGGGCACATCGTGCTGTCGCGCGCGCTGGCCGAGCGCGGCATCTATCCCGCAATCGATCTCGGGCCCTCGGTCAGCCGGGTGATGACCGATATCGTCGCGAAACCACATCAACAGGCCGCGCAAGTGCTCCGCCGCCACCTCGCCACGTACGAGGAAAACCGCGATCTGGTGCTGATGGGCGCCTATCGCCCCGGCGCCGATGCCGCGATCGACGCGGCAATCGCCTGTCACCCGGCGGTGATGGAATATATCCGCCAGGACGCCGACACCGTCGTCCCGCTCGACGAGGCGGTGGCCGAATTGACCGGTGTGTTCGGCGATGCGTGATCCGCACCGGTTGCAGCGGTTGCTGCGCGTCCGCACGCTCCAGCTTGCACTGGTTCGTGCCGAGGAAGCGCGCGCGCACGATCGCTTCGCCGGCGAGGCGCAATTGAAGGGCCGCATCGCGCAGCTTGCCGCCGGGGTGGCGCCCGTATCGACCGAGACCGAGGGGTTTGCGCTGGTCGCCGCGGCGCATTTCCGCGAGCGGCTGCAACATTCCGCCGAGGCGGCGCAGGCGCGCCTCAACGC
>JALYTP010000156.1 GCA_030854225.1 Pseudomonadota bacterium | reverse complement strand
ATTCGGGATAGGCCGCGACGGAAATCTCGAACGGGTGGAGCCTCTTCAACCCGGCGACCAGCGCGGCGGCATTCTCATAGCCACCCGAAGGTGACACGAACTTCGCACCCGCGACCGGCGGATCACCGCGCAGCGCGACGATATGGCGCACGCCCGCCGCCCAATAATCGTGCGCGACGGCGTCGATCTCCGCGCGCGTCGCCTCGACACAGGTGAGGTGCGCGGCGGCCGGAATGTCGGTTTCGCGCGCGATCCGCGCCACCGTCGCATGGGTACGTTCGCGCGTCGTGCCGCCCGCGCCATAGGTCACCGAGACGAAGCGCGGGCCGAGCGGCCCCAGCGTCAGGACCGATTCCCACAACGTCTCCTCCATCTTGTCGGTCTTGGGCGGAAAGAATTCGAAGCTGACCCGCGCATCGCCCGCGAGATCGGCGAACATCGGGCTGGCCAGCGCGCGGCGCGCCTCGCTGTTGTCGCTCACCGTCGCCATCACGCCGCCTTCACTTCCGCGATCGGCCGGCCGCTGCCCTTGCGCGCGAGCCACAGCTTCACCGTCAATTCGCCGCCCTCCAGCGTTTCGATGCGCGCCGGCACCAACCCCGCGCTCGCGAACCACGCCGCGATCTGATCGTCCGAAAAACCGAGCCGCGTGTGCGCGTCGCGGCTGCGCAGTTCCTCGCGGTCGTGCGGTGCGAAATCGGCGATCAGCAGACGCCCGCCCGCGCTGAGCACCCGCGCCGCCTCGGCGATCGCCGCGCCGGGCTGCTGCGCGAAATGGAGCACATGGTGGATGATCGCCACCTCCGCCGCGCCATCGGCGAGCGGCAGCGCGTAGAGATCGGCCTGGCGCAATTCGGCATTGGCGAGCCCGCGCTCGCTGAGTTTGGCGCGCGCGAGGCGCAGCATTTCGGACGAGCGATCGATCCCCAGCGCCCTGTCGGCCCGCCCGGCGAACAGTTCGAGCATCCGCCCGGTGCCGGTGCCGATATCGATCAGCTGCCCGATCGGGGCCTCGCCCAGTACTGCGTCGATCGCCTGTTCGACCTCGCTCTCCGCGATATGAAGCGAGCGGATCGCATCCCACTCGCCGGCATTGGCCTCGAACCAGCTTGCCGCCGAGGCCGCGCGGTCGGCGCGCACCGCGGCGAGGCGCGCCGCATCGGCCACCGCCCAGTGATCGGGCTCGCTCGCCGCCCAATGATCGAGCGCGGCGAGCACCGGCTCGACACGCGCCGCAGCCCCCAGCGCGACGAACACCCACGATCCTTCCTTGCGCCGCTCGGCCAGCCCGGCATCGCACAAAATCTTGACGTGGCGCGACACGCGCGGCTGGCTCTGCCCCAGCACCTGCGCCAGTTCGCCGACCGACAATTCCATCGATCGCAACAGCGCAAGGGTGCGCAACCGCGTCGCATCGGCAAGAGCCCGGAAGATATCGAGTGCGATCGGCATGCGTCGTTCCTAATCGCATCATCATATAAAGATATCTTTATATCAGGTCAACGCATGGATGGAGGAGCCGATGGCGATTGCGCGCGTTCGACCCCTTGGCTAGCCTAACTCTTCCCGTCCCGACCGGAGCATATCATCATGCGCAAGACCATCATCCTGCCTGCCGCTATCGCCTTCGCTATTGCCGCCGCCATGGGCCTCGCCGCGTGCAGCCCGAAAGCACAGAACGAAACCTCGGAAGCCGCCGACACGGTCGCCGCCGACGCCAATGCGACGATGCAGGAGGCCACCAACGACACCCAGGCCGCAACCGACAATGCGATGGGCGCGGCGGAGGCGTCGATGGACAATGCCGGCGCGGCGCTCGACAATGCCGCCAGCGCGGGCAAGCATCAGACCGGCCAGACGCTGAAGGATGCCGGCAACGCCATCGAGGAATGAGATGCGCCGGGTCCTCTCCCTCGCCGCACTGCCGGTGTTGCTCGCCGCGTGCCACGCCAATGATCGGGCACCGGGCGCGACCACGGCGGTCGAAGACCAGCAGCTCAACGATGCGGCGGTGATGCTCGATGCCAACAGCGTCGATGCCAACGACGCCGATATCACCACCATCAACGATAGCGACGGGGACGGAACCGCCAATGACTGACCCGCGCCAGCCTGATCTACGCCAGCCTGATTTACGCAGGTTGGGCAGCTCCGATCTCCACATCGCGCCGCTGGTGCTCGGCGGCAACGTGTTCGGCTGGACCGCCGACAAGGCCGCCAGCTTCGCCGTGCTCGACGCGTTCGTCGCGGGCGGGGGCACGATGATCGATACCGCCGACGTCTATTCCGCCTGGGTGCCGGGGCATGAGGGCGGCGAGTCCGAGAGCATGATCGGCGCCTGGCTGAAGGCGAGCGGCAAGCGCGACCGGGTGCTCATCGCCACCAAGGTCGGCATGCTGCCCGGCGAGGGCGGCGAGAAACTCGCCCCCGCGCGCATCGCGGCGGCGTGCGAGGCGTCGCTCAAGCGGCTCGGCACCGACCGGATCGACCTCTATTTCGCGCACCAGGACGACGAGGCGACGCCGCAGGACGCTTCGCTGGAGGCATTCGCCAAGCTGATCGCGGCGGGCAAGGTGCGCGTGCTGGGCGCGTCCAATTTCCACGCCGTCCGGCTCAAATCCGCCAACGAGGCGGCGCGGGCGCACGGCCTGCCGCATTATCAGGTGCTGCAACCCGAATATAACCTCGTCAGCCGCGACAAGTTCGAGGGCGAGCTTCAGGATTATTGCTGCGAGCACAATATCGGCGTGGTGCCCTATTACGGGCTCGCCTCTGGCTTCCTCACCGGCAAATATCGCGGCGAGGCC
Source organism: Pseudomonadota bacterium (assembly GCA_030854225.1). Classification (GTDB taxonomy): domain Bacteria; phylum Pseudomonadota; class Alphaproteobacteria; order Sphingomonadales; family Sphingomonadaceae; genus Sphingomonas. Next base: position 1,958 of record JALYTP010000156.1, on the reverse strand, counting down.
GATCTGGGCAAAAGCGTGCGCGGCGGTCGGATGACGGCGCTGCTCGAAGGTAATGGGAAAGCAGTGCTCGCCGCGATGGACACCGTGGCGGAAGAGACCGGCGCGACACTGGCGCAGATCGCGCTCGCCTGGCTGATGGCGCAGGACGGCGTGACGGCCCCCATCGCCAGCGCGACGAGCGCCGGGCAGCTGGAGGAATTGCTGCCGGCGATGAAGCTTGTGCTCAGCGCCGATCAACTCGACCGGCTGGACACAGCAGTCCTTTGATCGCGATTTACGGCTTCTTCCGCACGAAAAGGACAGACGAAAATCGCCGGCCGCCGACCTTCGATTCGACCGGATCGAACCGCCTGGTGTTTGCAGCCCTCCTCCTCGCGGCCGTGCTGATCCGCTGCATCCAGTACGGCAATCCAGTGATCCAGATCGATGAGCAATTCTATCTGCTGGTCGGCGACCGCATGTTGCAGGGACAATTACCCTACATCCAGTTCTGGGACCGAAAGCCATTCGGCCTGTTCGCGATCTATGCGGCGATCCGATCGTTGGGCGGCGACGGAATCCTGATCTATCAACTGATCGCCACTCTCGTCGCCGCGACCACCGCGTTCGTCGTCTACCGCATCGCCCGTCACGCCGCCGGCCTTGCGGGCGCGGTGTTTTCGGCACTCGTCTATCTCTGCTACCTCTCGGTGAACGGCGGCGACGGGGGACAATCTCCTGTCTTCTACAGTCTTCTCGTCGCCATAGCGGGGCTATCGATCTTTCGGGCCATCGAAGATCGAAGCGGCAATTCGCGCAGTATGATCAAACCGCTCCTGGCATTTCTTTTGCTTGGCCTAGCGTTGCAGATTAAATACACTGTCGTTTTCGAGGGGATTTATTTCGGCCTATTTATCTTTTTTACATATTTTATCCGAAAAAAGACGCTATTTTGTATATCATCATTCGCCATCTTATCTATCCTGCTTGCCGTTTTACCGACAATGCTGATCGCGATATATTATTGGCATATCGGGCATTTCCAGCAGTTTTGGTTCTGCAATTTTCAATCCATCCTCCTCCGCCCAGCGCCCGACTGGTCAGCATCGGCGCGCCGTCTGCTTGTCATCGCCGTGCGCCTCGTGCCGATCGCCATTCCGGCGGCGCTGGCGGCAAGGCACTGGCGGCGGCTGGGCCCGGTCGGCATGTTCGTCGGCGGATGGTGCGTCGTGTCGGTGCTCGCGGTGCTGGTTTTCGGGACATATTACGATCATTATGCCCTGCCCATCGTCCTCCCGTTTGCGATCATGGGGGCGCCGGTTTTCGACAAATTGAAACGCAGCCTACGGCTGGGGCGCCTTACCGTGCCGATCGGCGTGATGGTGTTGGCCGCCGGCGAGATTTACGTGGTTGCGAACACGCTGGGCCTGCGCCTCCACCGCGGCAACGGGAACGGCGCGCGCCGGATCGCGGCCATCATCCGTCCGGACGCGGACCGATGCGCTTTCGTCTTCGCGGGCGATCCCATCGTGTATTATCTTTCGGGCGCCTGCATTCCGACGGTGTATAATTTCCCGACCCTGTTTTCCGAGACCAGCGATAGCGTCACGCTCGGCATCGACTGGCGGCACGAACTGCGCCGCACCCTGGATACCCGGCCTGGCCACATTGTGCTGTTGGACCGGCCGCCCAAGGGCCCGGCCAATGCCGAGGCGTGGCAAATGGTACGCGAGGAACTGCGGCGGCACTATATTCTGGTGGACCGCGAGAAGCTCGCTTCGCGCACCGATCTCCTTTTTGCCCGACGCGATCTGTTGCGACCTAATCCCCCGCAAAGGTCAAAGCCGACAGGCCCCGCTCGCGCTCGTTGATCGTCAGTGCGCGGCCCGTGGGTGCGGCGGATCGCTGGGGGCAACCCGAGCGCAGGCACGCGCGGCAGCCGAGCCCGACTGGCATCGCCTCGCCCGCCAGGTCGATGC
>JALYTP010000155.1 GCA_030854225.1 Pseudomonadota bacterium | reverse complement strand
GCCGTGGCCTTCGCGGCGGGCGCGGGCGCGGGCGCGGGCTTGGGCGTCTGCGCTGCCTTTGCCGCGGGCTCGTTGGGCTTCACCGGCGAGGGGCGCGATTGCAACCCCAGGCGGTGGGCCTTGCCGATCACCGCATTGCGGCTGACACCGCCCAGTTGCTCGGCGATCTGGCTGGCGGTCTGGCCAGCTTCCCACATCTTTCGCAGCGCTTCGATACGCTCGTCGGTCCAGGACATCTTTATTCCCATGTTTGCCAGGCAGATTTGCCGGGTTGCAGGCGGCTGCCGCTGCGGTTACCGGCAAGCGCCATGAACAGCCAGCCCCCTTCCGGTGAAATCCAGTCGGCGGTGCTGAGCCCGCCCGGCGTCCCGGTCATCCGGAACGTCAATTGGGGCGGTCTCAAGACCCTCTATATCAAGGAGGTGCGGCGTTTCTTCAAGGTCCAGCTCCAGACGATCTGGGCGCCGGCCATCACCACGCTGCTGTTTCTGGTGATTTTCACCGTCGCGACCGGTGGAAAACGCCCGGTGCAGGTCGGCGGGATCGATATTCCCTTCGCCGATTTCATCGCGCCGGGGCTCATCATCATGGGCATGCTCAACAACGCCTATGCCAATGCCAGCTTCTCGCTGCTGGTCGGCAAGATCCAGGGGACGATCGTCGATTATCTGATGCCCCCGCTGTCGACCGCCGAATTGCTCGCCGGGATGGTCGGCGGGGCGGTGACGCGGGCGTTCTGCGTCGGCGCGGCGGTGTTCGTCGCGATGCTGTTATGGCCCGACGTGCATATCGCGCCGGTGCATCCCTGGGCGATCCTGTGGTTCGGGCTGCTCGGATCGATCTTCCTGTCGCTGGCGGGGGTGCTGACGTCGATCTGGGCGGAGAAGTTCGACCATGCCGCCGCGGTGCAGAATTTCCTCATCGCGCCGCTCACCCTGCTGTCGGGCACCTTCTATTCGGTCGACAAACTGGCGCCGGCCTTCCGCGCGTTCAGCCATGCCAATCCGTTCTTCTACATCATCTCGGGGTTCCGCTACGGTTTTCTCGGCACCGCCGATTCGCCCGTGCTGATCGGCGGCGTCGCGATCTTCGTGCTCGACGTGGCGCTCGCCTCGCTCTGCTACGCGCTGCTGCGCGGCGGGTGGAAGATCAAGAGTTGATCCTACGGGGTGCGCGGTGTTGACGCTCCCCGTCGCGCCCCAGTAAATGCGTCCTCCGGCGGCTCCGGTATGGGGCCGCTTTTTCGTTCGAGGAGAAATGTCGTGCCGATCACCCCGCTCATGCCCGTTTACCCACGGTGCGGCGTGCGACCGGTACGCGGCGAGGGCTGCTATCTGATCGGTGAACGCGGCGAGCGTTATCTCGACATGGCGGCGGGCATCGCGGTCAACGCGCTCGGCCACGGCCATCCCAGGCTGACCAAGGCGATCGCGGATCAGGCCGCGACGCTGATGCACGTCTCCAACCTCTACGGCTCGCCGCAGGGCGAACATTTCGCGCAGCGCATCGTCGATATGAGCTTTGCCGACACGGTGTTCTTCACGAATTCCGGCGTCGAGGCGATCGAATGCGCGATCAAGGCCGCGCGGCGCTACCATGACGTCAACGGCAACCCCGGGCGCTACAAGCTCATCACCTTCAAGAACGCCTTCCACGGCCGCTCGCTTGGCGCGATCTCGGCGACCGATCAGGCCAAGATGCGCGACGGGTTCGAACCGCTGCTGCCCGGCTTCGATTATGCCAGGTTCAACGATCTGGCAGGCGCGCTCGCGCTGATCGACGACGAGACGGCGGGCTTCATGGTCGAGACGGTGCAGGGCGAGGGCGGGATGACCGCCGGCACGCCCGAGTTCATTCAGGGCCTGCGCAAGGCGTGCGACGAACACGGGCTTCTGCTGATCCTCGACGAGATCCAGTGCGGCTATGGCCGCACCGGCAAGATGTGGGCGTATGAGCATTACGGCATCACCCCTGACATCATGACCGTGGCGAAGGGCATCGGCGGCGGCTTCCCGCTCGGCGCGTGCCTCGCGACCGAGGAAGCGGCCAAGGGCATGGTGATCGGCACCCATGGATCGACCTATGGCGGCAACCCGCTGGCGATGGCGGCGGGCGAGGCGGTGCTCGACGTGATGCAGGAGCCGGGGTTCCTCGACCATGTCACTGCGATGGGCGACCGGCTGCGGCAGGCGTTCGAACAGATGATCCCCAACCACGATCATCTGTTCGAGGAAATTCGCGGCAAGGGCCTGATGCTGGGCGTCAAGATGAAGGAACCGGCGGTCAGCCGCGAGTTCGTGGCGCATCTGCGCGACAATCACGGGTTGCTGACCGTCGCGGCGGGCGAGAACGTGTTCCGCGTGCTACCGCCGTTGATCATCGACGAAAGCCACATCGCCGAGTGCGTGGAGAAGCTGAGCGAGGGCGCGCGGACGTTCGCGCCCGCCATGGCCTCGTGACGGCGCGCCATTTCCTCAACCTGTCGGATGCCGGGGTCGACGGGCTGGCGGCGATGCTGGGCGATGCGCTGTCCCGCAAGGCGGCGCGTGCCGGCTGGCCCAAAGGCAAGCCGGACGACGACGCGCCGCTGGCGGGCCGGGTGCTGGCGATGCTGTTCGAGAAAAATTCGACCCGCACGCGCGTGTCGTTCGACATGGCGATCCGCCAGCTCGGCGGCACGTCGATCGTGATGGATGCCGGCACCACGCAATTGGGGCGCGGCGAAACCGTCGCCGATACCGCGCGCGTGCTCTCGGGTTATGTCGATGCGATCATGATCCGCACCGACGATCACGCCAAGATCGAGGAAATGGCGCACCATGCCACGGTGCCGGTCATCAACGGGCTGACCGATGCGTCGCACCCGTGCCAGATCGTCGCCGATTTGCTGACCATCATCGACAGCGGCAAGGCGCTGCCCGGCCTCAAGGTCGCCTGGCTGGGGGACGGCAACAACGTGCTCGCCTCGCTGATGGAGGCCGGCGCTCTGATGCATTTCCCGGTGATCGCGGCGTGCCCGCCGGGCCATTATCCGGCGATCGAGGCGATCATGGCATCGACCCGGCATCGCGCCGTCACCGAGGCCGCCGCCGCCCGCCAGGCGCCGCAATTGCCCGATCTGCGCCTCACCCCCGATCCGTGGGAAGCGGTGCAGGCGGCGGACATAGTCGTCACCGATACATGGATCTCGATGGGGCAGGACCATGCCGAGGCGAAGCTCGCCGCGCTGGCGCCGTATCAGGTGACCGAGGCGTTGATGGCGGCGGCGAAGCCCGATGCCAAATTCCTCCACTGCCTGCCCGCGCACCGCGGCGAGGAAGTGGTCGCGGGGGTGATCGACGGGCCGCAATCGCTGATCTGGGCCGAGGCGGAGAACCGCCTTCACGCGCAGAAATCGGTGCTGCGCTGGTGCTTCGGGCAGATCTGATGCGTTGCGGGCGGCGCTGAACACCCTATCTCGCGGGCGATGGACCAACACGATCTCGATACTGCCCTCGGGCTGACGATCCCCGCGCGGCATGCGCGCGGGCGGCTGGTGCGGCTGGGGCCGGTGCTCGACATCATCCTCGCCGCGCATGCCTATCCGCCAGCGATTGAGGCACTGCTTGCCGAAGCGCTGACGCTCACCGCGCTGATCGGATCGACGCTCAAGGATGCCGGCGGCCAGCTCACGCTCCAGGCGCAGACGCAGAACGGCGTGGTGCGGTTGCTGGTGTGCGATTATCGCGGCGGGGAACTACGCGGCTATGTCGATTTCGATGCCGACCGATTGGCCGAGATGCCCGGTACGCCGACCTTGTTCGCGCTGTTCGGCACCGGCCATCTGGCGATGACCTTCGATCAGGCGACGACGGGCGAACGCTATCAGGGAATCGTGCCGCTGGACGGCGCGACGCTGGCGGAGGCGGCGCAGCGTTATTTCGTCCAGTCCGAGCAGATCCCGACGCTGGTGCGGCTGGGTGTCGCGCGCCGGGCGGGGGGGGTGCATATCGCCGGCGGGCTGTTCCTCCAGCATCTGCCCGAAGGCGAGGACGGACGCGAGCGCCTGCACGTCCGGCTCGACCATCCCGAATGGGAACATGTCGCCACGCTGGGCGCGACGATGGGGATCGACGAACTGGCCGATCCCGCGGTGCCGCTCGAAACGCTCGTGTGGCGGCTGTTCAACGAAGAGGATGAGGTGCGGCTGCTGCTCGGCACCGCAATCGCGCGCGGGTGCCGGTGCGATCCGGCCTATGTCGCGCAGGTGCTCGCCAAGTTCGGGCCAGACGAGCGGCGCGAGATGGCGGACGATTCCGGCATGATCGTCGTCGATTGCGCGTTCTGCGCGCGGCAATTCCCGATCCCCGCGGCGACCGAGCCCACCCCGTAGCAATCTTGTAATGCTGGCCGAGTCGCGGCATGAGAGCGACGGGCCGCAAAAGACCGCACGGCTTTTGTTGGGGGATCGGATGAGGACTGGATATCGCGCGGCGCTCGGCGCTGCGGCGGTGATCGTGGGTGCCACGGCCGGCGCGCCGGCGCAGGCGCCGCGCGTGCAGGTGCTGGCCCAGATCGAACCGGGTGAATGGCAATTGCGCGTGCCCGGGTCGACCGCGCCGGTCCGCGAGATGTGCGTCGCCGATCCGGCGACGTTGCTCCAGCTCGGGCATCCCGGGGCGGCGTGTCACCATCTGGTGCTGGCCGACGATCCGGCGGCGGCGACGGTGCATTACGATTGCCCCGGCCACGGCCACGGCCGCACCGTCCTGTCGGTCGAGACGCCACGGCTGCTC
>JALYTP010000154.1 GCA_030854225.1 Pseudomonadota bacterium | reverse complement strand
CCGCGGCGCGGCGCGCGGGCACCGAAGCGGCGCTGCTACAGCCCGGTGTGCGCGCCGATGTGACGTTGCTGCCGGTCGCCCGGATCGTCCATGCGGTGCCGCCGCACAAGGCGCCGGCCGCCGGCACGTTCGGCGGATTGCTCGGGATCATGACGGCGCGGGCCGGCACCTATCGCATCGCGCTGGGGGCACCGGCGTGGATCGATCTGGTCGGCGCGGACGGCAAGGCGCTGCCCCCCGTCGCGCATGGCCACGGCCCGGATTGTTCGGGGATTCGCAAGATCGTCGATTTCGCGCTCCAGCCGGGGCGTTACGTCGTCCAGATCGATGGCAGCGCGAGCGCGACGATCGGTGTGATGATGGTCGAGAAGGCGTGATCGCGGGCAACCGCTAGGCGCCGTATGGCAAAGCCACACCCCTTCTGGTCGATCCATCACCACGGGCTCGTGCGCGTCGGCGCGTGCACGCCGCGCGCGACCGTGGGCGATACCGCCGCCAATGCCGCAGCGACGATCGCGCTGGCACGGCAGGGGCACCGCGACGGCGCGGACCTGCTGGTCTTTCCCGAACTCAACCTCACCTCCTATGCGATCGACGACCTGCACCTCCAGGTCGCGCAGCAACGGGCGACCGACGCGGCGATCGCCGCCGTCGCCGCCGCCAGCGCGAAACTGCGCCCGGTCCTGCTGGTCGGTGCCGCGGTCGTGCGCAACGGGCGGCTGTACAATTGCGCGGTGGCGATCGCGCGCGGGCGCATCCTTGGCGTGGTGCCCAAGACCTTCCTGCCCAATTACCGCGAATATTACGAAAAGCGCTGGTTCGCGAGCGGCGGGGGACTGACAGGGCTCGATATCGACGTCGCGGGCCAGACCGTCCCGTTCGGCACCGATCTGATCTTCGCGGCGAGCGACCTGGCGCCGTTCGTCTTTCATGCCGAGATCTGCGAGGATTTCTGGGCGCCAACCCCGCCCTCCACCGCTGGCGCGCTGGCCGGGGCGCTCATCTGTGCCAACCTCTCCGCCTCGAACATCACCATCGGCAAGGCCCGCGAGCGCGCGATGCTGTGCGCGTCACAGTCGGCACGCGCGATCTGCGCCTATGTCTTTTCCGCCGCCGGACCGGGCGAAAGCACGACCGATCTGGCGTGGGACGGCCAGGGCATGGTGCACGAGCTGGGCGAACTACTCGCCGAATCGACGCGCTTCGGGCGCGCGCCGGAGATCGTCCTGGCCGATGTCGATGCCGGACGGATCGCACAGGAACGCCTGCGCGTCGGCACGTTCAACGATGCCGCGCGGCTGGCCGGCGACCCCGAGCGATATTTCCGCCGCATCTCCTTCGAGCACAAGCCGGCCTTCACCGATATCGGGCTGAAGCGCGACGTGCGCCGCTTTCCCTTCGTGCCCAACACGCCCGAAAAGCTCGACGCCGATTGCTTCGAGGCATTCAACATCCAGGTCGAGGGGCTGACCAAGCGGCTCGAGGCGGCGCCTGCCGACAAGCTGGTGATCGGCGTATCGGGCGGGCTCGATTCGACCCATGCGCTGATCGTCGCGGCCAAGGCGGTCGACCGGCTCGGTTTGCCGCGCACCCATATCCTGGCCTATACCATGCCGGGGTTCGCGACGGGCGACGCGACGAAGGCCAATGCCTGGGCGCTGATGCGCGCGCTGGGCGTCGACGGGGACGAGATCGACATCCGCCCCGCCGCGCGCCAGATGCTCGCCGATCTCCGCCACCCCTATGCGGACGGCGCGCCGGTGTACGACGTGACGTTCGAGAACGTTCAGGCCGGCTTGCGCACCGACTATCTGTTCCGCATCGCCAATCAGCGCGGCGGGCTGGTCGTCGGCACCGGCGATTTAAGCGAGCTGGCGCTGGGCTGGTGCACCTACGGCGTCGGCGACCAGATGAGCCATTACGGCGTCAATGCCGGCGTGCCCAAGACGTTGATCCAGTTCCTGATCCGCTGGTGTATCCGCAGCGGGCAATATGATGCCGAGACCGACGAGATCTTGCGCGCGATCCTCGCCACCGAGATTTCGCCCGAGCTGGTCCCCGCCGATGCGACGGGGCGGGTGCAATCGACCGAAGTGCGGATCGGGCCATACGCGCTGAACGATTTCTTCGCGCATTACGTGATCCGCCACGGCATGGCGCCGTCGCAAATCGCGTTCCTTGCCTGGCATGCGTGGCACGATGCGGCCGCCGGGCGCTGGCCGCGTGACGTGCCGGCATCGGCACAGGTCGCCTACGACCTGCCGGCGATCAAAAGCTGGCTGGAGAAATTCCTGGTCCGCTTTTTCGTGACAAGCCAGTTCAAGCGCTCGGCGCTGCCCAACGGGCCGAAGGTGTCCCCCGGCGGCGCGCTCAGCCCGCGCGGCGACTGGCGTGCGCCATCGGACGGAGTCGCGACGCCGTGGCTCGACGAGCTGGCGCGCAACGGTCCTTAAGTCTCAGGTTATTTGCGGGCCTTGCGCGCGGCGTAGCGCGCATCGCGCGCGGCCTTGGCATCGAGCAGCGATTGTTTGGTGCGATCCGCGGCCGCCGTCTTCTCGCGCGCGGCGGCTTCCACCTTTTCGCGCGCTTCACGCTCGGCGGCCTCGGCCTTGGCGATCTTGTCGAGCCGCATCTGCTCCTGCTCGGCCTTCTTGGCGGCGCGGCGTTCGACCTCGGCGGCTTCCTTGGCTTCGCGCTTCGCGGCGCGCTCGGCGACGATCGCCGGATCGATCGCCGGTTTGGTCTTCAGCTTCTCCAACGCCCGCTGCTTGGCCTCCGCCGAAAGTGCCGCGCGATCCTTGAAGCTGGGTTCCTTGTAAGCCATCAATACTCATCTCTAGGCCGCGCGGACGCGGCAGTGAAGGTGGCGGAGAGGGTGGGATTCGAACCCACGGTGAGCTTGCACCCACGCCGCATTTCGAGTGCGGTACATTCGACCACTCTGCCACCTCTCCGCAAGGTCATAAGATGCCGCCTGCAACGGGTTGCGGAGGCGGCACCGGTCGGTGAGCGCGCGCCTCTAACGCAATCGACAAGGGTGGGCAAGCACCTCGCCCAATGCTTTCGCCGTGTAGCTTGTGCGACGCGGCGAAAGCACTAGATTGTCCGCATGTCGCGCAACCATATTCCCAATCTGCCCGCCGATGCCTCCATCGTCATCCCCCCCATCGTCAGCGCGCGCTTCGCGATCGGCGATGTCGTGCGGCATAGAATGTTCGATTTCCGGGGAGTGATCTTCGATGTCGATCCGGTCTTCGCCAATAGCGAGGAATGGTATGACGCGATTCCCGAGGGCGTGCGCCCTCGCAAGGATCAGCCGTTCTACCATTTGCTCGCCGAGAACATGGAATCGAGCTACGTCGCCTATGTCAGCCAGCAGAATTTGCTGCACGACGACAGCGACGAGCCGGTCGATCACCCGGCAATCTCCGGCCTGTTCGGCGATTTTGCCGACGGGCGTTACGAATTGCGGCGCGAACACCGCCACTAAAGAGCGCCCGCGAGGCGGTTGACAGAATCACCCGCCTCCCTTAGCTGCGCGCTTTCTCCCGCCGGGCATGGCTCGTGCGGGTACATGCATTTGGAAAGTGATGAGGGCCATGTTCGCTATCGTGCGCACAGGCGGCAAGCAGTATCGCGTCGCCGCCGGAGACAAGATCGTGGTCGACAAGATCGACGGTGATGCAGGCGCGAGCATCACGCTCGGCGATGTGTTGCTGGCGGGCGAAGGCGCGGAGCTGAAATCGGTGTCGGGCCTGACGGTCGGCGCCGAGATCATCGCGCAGGCGAAGGGTGACAAGATCATCGTCTTCAAGAAGCGGCGCCGCCATAATTATCGCCGCCGCAACGGCCACCGGCAGCTGCACACGATCCTGAAGATCGTGTCGATCGGCAGCGAGAAGAAGGCCGCGCCGAAGAAGGCCGAGGCCGAAGCCGCCCCCAAGGCGGAAACGGCCCCCCAGGCGGAAACGCCCAAGGTCGAAATCAAGGCGGCAGCAGCGCCCAAGCCCGCCGCCGAGAAGAAGGCAGCGCCTGCCAAGGCCGCCGCCGAGAAGAAACCGGCAGCGAAGAAGCCCGCCGCCAAGAAGACCGACGCGTAAGCGCGCCAGAGACGTACGGAGTAGTTCGAGATGGCACATAAGAAGGCAGGCGGTTCGTCGCGCAACGGTCGTGATTCGGCCGGTCGGCGCCTCGGCGTGAAGAAGTTCGGCGGCGAAGCCGTGCTCGCGGGCAACATCCTCGTGCGTCAGCGCGGCACCAAATTCTATCCGGGTCGCAATGTCGGCATTGGCAAGGATCACACCCTGTTCGCGCTTATTGAAGGCCGCGTCGCGTTCCACGAGGGCAAGCTCGGCCGAAAGTTCTGCTCGGTGGACATGATGGCGCAAGCCGCCGAATAACATCGGGTAACCGGACGGGTTGCCCACCAGGGTGACCCGGGACCGCGCAAGCGGACCGAACAAGGGAGACGGGTCGCCCCGGCTCCCTTTTTTATTGCTCCCTCCCCATCCGTCGATTGTCGCGGCGCCGTAACCTCGGCGTGCCAGCGGCGAATACGCCAGAGGAGAGCGACGATGTTCGCGCGGACCAAGAGACTGACGTTAAGGCACGGTTGGCCGGAAGATGCCCCGGCGCTCACGCGCGCGATCGCGCACGAAGACGTCGTGACCAGGCTGTCGCGCGCGCCCTGGCCCTATACGCTGGCCGACGCCGCGGCGTTCCTGCACCAGCCGCGCGCCGAGCGCGATGCCGTGTTCGTCATCCTGTCGCACGAAAT
>JALYTP010000004.1 GCA_030854225.1 Pseudomonadota bacterium | reverse complement strand
GATCGGTTCGCGCCTCGCGCACGATCGCCGCATCGTAGCGATCGGCCACGATGACCCCGCTACGCTCCGGCAGGAAGGCCTCGCCGTCGAGCGGCGACAGGTCGAACCCCGCCGGCAACGCCCAGTAGAAGCGATCGCAACAGGCGAGATAATCGGTCCATTTCGCATCGCCGAGCAGGTCCGCGCGCGACACCTTGATCTCGACGATCACGATCCGCCCGTGCGAATCGATCGCCATCAGATCGGCGCGCCGGCCACCATCGAGCGGCACTTCGCCCATCGCGACCAGATCGTGACGGAGCAACAGCCGCGTCACGCCGCGCGCGACATCGAGCGCGCATAACGGCGATTCGGGATCGTCGAGGCACGAATCGGGCGGACGCACCAGCATCCGCCCGATGTAGAACATTGCACGAACAGGTAAAGCCTCGCCGCGATCAGTCGCGCGGGATCAGGCGCGTCGACTCAACGATAGAACAGATGGTTGCCGATCGCCGCGACCTTCACGCGGTGCCATGCCGGCGCGACGCGGCGAGCGTGGAAATACATCGCATCCTCGGCCGGGCTGTCCCACGCATCGGCCATCGCGACCTTCGCCACGGCGACTGCGGTGCGGTACTGACTGTTCGACGGGATCGCCGGCATCCGCCCGCCGCGCACGAACGAGAACTGGCCCGGTTGGGTCACGACCGAACATGCCGTGTCGGGGAAGCGGCCCGATTTGGCGCGATTGAGGACGACATCGGCGACCGCGAGTTGGCCCGACAAGGGTTCGCCCTTCGATTCGAAATAGATCGCGCCGGCAAGACAGCGGGTTTCCTCGTCGATCGACCCATCGGATTTCTGCGCCGCGACGGCATCGGTGAGGCTCGCATAATCGCCGTCGCCGTCATCGAACGAATCGGCCGGGTCGGCGGGTTGCGCAGCAGGCAGGGGATCGGATGCGATGCTGGTCGCGATGGCCGGATGCAGGCCCGGCGAATCGGGAAGCGCGGTCTGCGGAACCGAAACAGGAAGAGCGGCGTTGAGACTCTGATGAAGCTGGGCGGCAAAGCCCGGTGCGCTCGCGCCGACGAGACCGGTTAGGCTAAGAGTAATCGCAGCAATCGCCGCGACGCGTTGGGAAAACGACATTCAGCATACAAAAATGCGGTGAGCGCGCGGCATACGGCGCGCAATGAAGCGACCGCACCGGACAACTCCCCGACTGCGTAACCTGGCCGGATCGCACCCGGCGCGGCACAACGCGCATCGAAAGAGAGGTCGCTCTCTTTGTGCAATGCAGCAAAGTCAACCGTCGCCGATCGTTTCTGCGGCGAATCGTTCTGCGTTCACGACATCCAGTTCGATCACCCATAGATCGGGGTCACCCGCCCGGCGCTTGTGCCAATAGGTATCGAGCACGGCGCGATCGGCCCCGACGGGCCCGGCATTGACCAGGCCGGCGCGGCCATCCGGCCCGATTCCCCGCTCGACGAAGCGCGCCGGTCCGCCTCGCTCCACCGCGAGCACGAGGATTGCCCCCGCCTGGTCGTCGCCCCGCGCCAGCACGACACCGAATCCGCCGCCGTCGTTCACGCGGCGGAGCATCGCCGAGACCAGCACGCCACTCGGCAGCCGATCGCTCACGATTGATCGCTCACAGCAGATCGCTCAGGGGGGCGCCCCGATAGCCCGGCAACCCGGCAAGCGCGATGCGCGACCGCATGAAGGTGCCGGTGCCGCGCGCGGCCTCTTCCCCCTCGGCGTCGATCAGCCGCGCCTCGGCCACGAAGACGCGGCGCTGGCCGCTGATCCAGCGGCCTTCGGCCACGACAGGCCCGGCGCGCAAGGGCTTGGTGAACAACAAGTTGAACGCGGTGGTCAGCAGGAAACGATCGGTCACCAAACTGTTGGCCGCGTAGAAGGCGGCATCGTCGAGCATCTTGAAATAGCTTGTACCGTGCGCGGCCCCGCCGGCGTGGAAATGGCGCGCATCGATGGTGAAGCGGATGCGCGCCACCCCCGGCGCAGGAATTTCCAGGGCCGATTCGAACAGCCGGTTGATCGGCGCCGCGGCATAGAGCGATTCGAGCGCGCGAAAATGCGCGTCTTCGCCCTGCGCGGGCCCGTGTGCGGGGCGGGGCGCAGGCGCGGGATCAGGCAGCGTCCCGCGCCTCGTCAGCCGACAGCAGAGCATAAAGCGCATCATGCGAGCCGGCCCCGCGCAGCTTGTTGACGAACGCGCGGTCGCGCAGCAGCCGCGATACCCGCGCCAGCGCCTTCAGATGATCGGCACCGGCATCCGGCGGCGACAGCAGCATCAGCACGATATCGACCGCGACATCGTCGACCGCCTGAAATTCGAGCGGGTGGGCAAGGCGCGCGACGACCGCGACGACGCGGTCCAGCCCCGCCAGCTTGCCGTGCGGGGTCGCAACCCCACCACCGAACCCGGTCGAGCCGAGCTTTTCACGCAGCGCGAGCGAGGCAGTCGCCGCGGCGGCGTCGACGCCGTACACCTGCGCCGCCACCCCGCCGAGTTGCTGGAACAGCCCCTTCTTGCTCGTGACGACGAGCTTTTCGGCGATCGCGTCGGGCGATAGGAGATCGCGGATATCGGTCATCAATGGTCCTGAAAGCGGGGGCGGTCCTGAAAGCGGGGGCGCCCGCCCGCAAAGCGAGCGCCCTTACCGCCGATTTGGGGTACGCGAAAGATCACACCGCGCGGTGCGGCTCGACCCAGCCGATCGTGCCGTCACCCCGGCGATAAACCATGTTGTACGCGCCCGATCCGGCATTCTTGAACATCAATGCGTTGGTGTTGCGCAGATCGAGCATCATCACCGCGTCGGATACGCTCGCATCCGGCACATCGACGCGCGTTTCGGCGATGATCGCGGGGAAATCGTCCGCCTCGCCTTCCTGATCCGCGATCTCGAACACGGTGTAACCGGCATTGTCCCCCGCAGCGACGCCCGCACCATCGCCATTCGCCGTTCCCGTCGAATGACGATCCTTGAGCCGTCGCATATACCGGCGCAACTGCTTTTCGATCTTGTCTGCGGCGCCGTCGAACGCGCCGTGCGCCTCCATGCCCGTATTATTGGATTTGAGCACCAGCCCCTGCATCACATGCGCGACGATGTCGCAGGTGAAGCCGGCATCGTGCGGCCCCTTGCCGAACGTCACCGTCGCCGAAATCGCGCGCGCGAAATATTTGGTGGCGATGCCCTGGAGCCGCTCCTCGACCTGGCTTTTGAGCGCGTCGCCCGTTGCGACCTGATGGCCCGAAACCCGAATATCCATGCGCAATCTCCTATGGCTCGTGGCGGATCGGGCCTTTTGGCCCTTGCTCCGCATGGCGTCAGCCGGACGCCTCGACCCCCCATAACGGCTTGGTGATCCCTTGTAGAAACGCGGCGTGGCGAACGAGCTCCGCCTCGCTCGCGGCGAACGGACGTGGCGGGCGGACGACCACCGGCGCGGCATCGGCGACGATGGCGATCGCCTCGACCGGCGCATCACTCACCAGCCCGAGCCCGATCTGGCGCCCCCCAGTTAGCTCCACATAGACCTGCGACAGCAATTGCGCATCGAGCAGCGCGCCGTGCAGCGTGCGGTGGCTGCGATCGATGCCGTAACGTGAGCATAACGCATCGAGGCTGTGCTTCGCTCCGGGATGCCGCGCGCGCGCCAGCACGATCGTGTCGACCATGCGGGTGAGGCACACCGCGCCGCGCCCGCAGCGCACCAGTTCACCGTTGAGGAACCCGAAATCGAACCCGGCATTGTGCGCGATCAGCGGCGCATCGCCGAGAAAATCGAGCAGCGCCTCGACACCTGCAAGAAACAACGGCTTGTCGGACAAAAAGGCATCGGACAGGCCGTGGACGCGCTGCGCCTCGGCCGGCATGGTGCGCTCGGGGTGGAAATAGGCGTGATAGGTGCGCCCGGTCTCGACCCGGTTGACCAGTTCGACGCAGCCGATTTCGACCATCCGGTCACCGCCGTCGAAGCTGAATCCGGTAGTCTCGGTATCGAAGACGATCTCGCGCATTACGCCGATTATCGGAGTTCGTTCTCCGATAAGCAAGCGATGACGGCGCGGACGCGATCGGCCGTCTCGGTCAGCGGCACGTCGGTCTGGATGACGAAATCGGCGCGCGCGCGCTTTTCGGCATCGGGCATCTGCAACGCCAGGATCGAGTCGAATTTCTCCGGCGTCATGCCGGGCCGCGCCAACACCCGCGCGCGTTGCACAACGGGCGAGGCGGATGCCACGACCACCTTGTCGAACCGCGCAGCGCCGCCGGTTTCGAACAGCAAGGGAATGTCGAGCACGACCAGCGGCGCATCGGCGTGGCGCGCGAGGAAGGCCGCGCGTTCCCCGGCGACCGCGGGATGCACCACCGCCTCCAGCCGCCGCAGTGCCGCATGGTCGTCGAACAACGCCGCCCCCAGCCGCGCACGGTCCACCCCGCGCGCCGTCGTCGTGCCGGGAAACAGCGCCTCGATCGCCAGCACCAGCCGCCCGCCCGGCCCTTGCAGCCGGTGCACCACCGCATCGGCATCGAACACCGGCACCCCCGCCGCCGCGAACATCGCCGCGACAGTCGATTTCCCCATGCCGATCGACCCGGTTAGCCCGATCGTGAGCGGTATTGCGCTCATGACGCCAACAGATCGTACAGCGCCTCGTCGCGGTCGCGCGGCGGGGCGACGCCGAAGAACAGTTCGAACGCCGCGGCGGCCTGGCCGATCAGCATGTCGAGCCCACCCACGGTATCGAGATCGCGCGCCCGCGCCTGCGCCAGCAGCCGCGTTTCGAGCGGGGCGTAGACGAGATCGTAGATCAGGGCATCGTCGGGAAGCGGCGTGAGATCGAGCGCGAGCGGCGGGTGCCCAGTCATACCGAGCGCGCTGGCGTTGACCACCAACCCCGCCGCGGGCAGCACCGCACCGAGCGGCAGCGCGCGACCCTTGAGCCCGAACAGCGACAGCAGGGCCGCCGCCTTCAGGACGTTTCGGTTGAGGATGGTGACCGGGCCGACCGCCATCTTGGACAAGGCGAACAACACCGCGCGCGCCGCGCCACCGGCACCGACCACCACCACCGCGCGGCCGGCCAGATCGAGATCGGCGATCGGCGCATAGAAGCCGGCGGCATCGGTATTGGTGCCGACAAGCCCCGCCCCGTCATCAGCGCGGAACACCGTGTTGATTGCGCCGATCGTTTCGCGCACCCCGCCCGGGTCCGCGACATGGTCGAGCGCGGCGATCTTGTGCGGCAGGGTGATGTTGCACCCGCGCCAAGCGGGATCCGCGCGGCGCGCGGCGACATACGCGCCCAGATCGTCCGATAGCACATGGCATGCGCGGTATTCGGCCTCGATTCCCAGCGCTGCCAGCCAGAAACCGTGGATCAGCGGCGATTTGGACTGCGCGATCGGATCGCCGATCACCTCGGCATAGGGCTTTGCCCGCGAGGGTTTCGTCATGACGCCATCACCCCACGCACCCGCAGATAATCGAGCACCGGGAACAGCGGCAGCCCAAGCACGGTGAACTGGCTGCCCTCGATCCGGCTGAACAATTGCGCGCCCAGCCCTTCGATCCGGTAACAGCCGACACAGCCCGAAATCGCCGGCCACTCGCGATCGAGATAGGAGGCGATGAACGCCTCGGACAGCGGCCGCATCTGCATCCGCGCGCGATCGACCACGCGCCACACCGCGCGGCCGTCGATCGCCATCACCGCCGCGCTGACCAGATCGTGCCGCCGGCCCGACAAGCGCCGCAGATGCGCCGCGGCGTCTTCGCGGTCGATGGGCTTGTCGAGAATCGACCCATCCTCCAGCGCGACGACCGAATCGCACCCCAATACCAGCGCCTCAGGGTCGCGGTGCGACGCGCGGAGCGCCTTCAGCTCCGCCAGCGCATCGGCAAAGTCGCGCGGCGCGACAGCCTGAGCGTGCAGCGCGGCCTTCGCCGCTTCCTCGTCGACGCCTGCCCCGACACTTTCGAACGGCACGCCAGCCGCCGTCAGCATCGCCCGACGCGAGGCGCTCTGCGAAGCGAGGACGAACCTCACGCCTCGCCCCGCCGCTCGGCCACCAACGAGATGATCGCCGCCGCCGTCTCCTCGATCGAGCGCCGCGTCACGTCGATCACCGGCCAGTCATGATCGGCGAACAGCCGCCGCGCATAAGCGACCTCGCGGGTCACCGCGCTTTCATCGACATAATCGGTTTCCGGCGCCTGGTTGAGCGACAGCAGGCGGTTGCGCCGCACCTGGATCAACCGGTCGGCGCTGGTCGTCAGCCCGACGATCAGCGGATGGGTCATCCGGAACAGCAGATCGGGGGGCGGACTTTCGACGACGATCGGGATATTGGCGGTCTTGAACCCGCGATTGGCGAGATAGATCGAGGTCGGCGTCTTCGACGACCGCGACACCCCGGCGAGCAATATGTCCGCTTCCTCCCAATTCTCCCAGCCGATGCCGTCGTCATGCGCCATGGTGAACTGGATCGCATCGACCCGCGCGAAATACGCCGCGTCAAGCGCGTGCTGGCGCCCCGGCCTGGCCTTCGCCTGCTGCCCCAGCAACCCCGACAGCGCATCGTTGACCCCGTCGAGCGGTGCGACCGCCGGTAGCCCCAAGACGCGGCAACGTTGCTCGAGCGTCGTGCGCATCTGCACGTTGACCAGGGTGAACAGCACGAGCCCGGGATTCTGCGCGATCTCGGCCAGGATACGCTCGAGGTGCGTGTCGGTGCGCACCATCGGCCAGAAATGCCGCACCGTCTCCACCCCGTCATATTGCGCGAGCGCGGCCTTGGCGATGTTCTCTAGCGTTTCGCCGGTCGAATCCGAGAGCAGGTGCAGGTGGAGGCGCATCAGGATGGATATGTGGACAACATGCGCAAAACCGCTAGCGCAACCCGGCGCGGTCGCAAAGCGGCGTGGTCGCGGTGGATAAAAGCCGACTTGCCCACAATCGCATCAACACCCTCCGGTTCCCTCCACAGGCTGTGGATTGCAGGGATGGCGGATGCGAATCCCGGTGTGTGCGTTCGCCTCGGCGCGTCAAGCTGTTGGCATTTTCGGGATTGCCGCATAAACCCCGCTTTCCACGCGCCAACACCTCCACCAACCTTTTTATATACTTCCTAATGTATAGGTAGGGCCCGCCGATTTCCGACCGATCGACCCCGAAAAGGCCCCTTCTCGAGACGCTCCGGGGTGTCCGGCAGGAGACGGCGCCGGTCTGGCTGATGCGTCAGGCGGGACGATATCTGCCCGAATACCGTGCGTTACGCGCCGAAAAGGGCGGCTTCCTCGCGCTGGCGACCGATCCTCAAGCCGCCGCCGAGGTGACGCTGCAACCGATTCGGCGCTTTGGGTTCGACGGAGCGATTCTGTTCTCCGATATCCTGATGGTGCCGTGGGCGCTGGGTCAGGATCTGAGCTTCGGCATGGGTGAGGGGCCGGCACTCGCGCCGCCCTTGGTCGATCACGCGCTGACGAGCCTGATGGCCGTGCCAGACCGGCTGGATCCGGTCTATGAAACGGTGCGGCGCGTGGCTGGAGCAGTGCCGGCCGGGACGACGTTTCTGGGGTTTGCGGGAAGCCCCTGGACGGTGGCAACCTACATGGTCGCCGGGCGCGGCAGCCGCGATCAGAGCGAGACGCGACGCTTCGCATATGCCGATCCGACGGCATTCGGCGCGATCGTCGATGCGATTGCCACCTGCACCATCGACTATCTCTCGCGCCAGATCGCGGCTGGCGTGGAGGCGGTGCAGTTGTTCGACAGTTGGGCCGGGAGCGTCTCGCCAGCGCAGTTCGAGTGCTGGGTGATCGCTCCCACCGCAAGGATCGCCGCCGCGCTGCATCAGCGGCATCCGGGTGTTCCGGTGATCGGCTTTCCCAAGGGCGCCGGGGGCAAGCTGTCCGCTTATGCGCGCGAAACCGGGGTCGATGCGATCGGGCTCGACGAAACGGTCGATCCGGCCTGGGCCCACGCGTCGTTGCCGGCTGGCCTGCCGGTACAGGGCAACCTCGATCCCCTCGCCCTGCGCGCCGGTGGCGATGAACTCGACCAGTCGATCGATCGCATCCTTGCGGTGTTCGCCGATCGGCCGCATGTCTTCAACCTCGGCCACGGCATCCTGCAGGATACGCCAGTGGAGCATGTCGAGCAGCTGCTGCGACGGGTGAGGCGATGACGATAAGCGAGGCGCTGCTGTTGATGTATCTGTGGATCAAGGCGGCGCATGTGATCTTCGTGATCTTCTGGATGGCGGGGCTGTTCATGCTGCCGCGTTATCTCGTCTATCATCAGGAAGCGCTGGCGCGGGGCGATGCGGTCGACGCGGCGTTGTGGGTCGAGCGCGAGCGAAAACTGCGCCACATCATCCTCACGCCCTCGATCGTATTGGTATGGGTGCTGGGGCTGATGCTGGCGACGGTCGGGCAGCATTGGCAGGAAGGGTGGCTCCACGCCAAATTGCTTCTCGTGCTGCTGCTCAGCGGGTATCACGGCTGGGCGATGAGTTACGCGCGCAAGCTGGCGGCGGGGCAACCCACGCTCGCGCCGCGACAGCTGCGCCTGCTCAACGAAATCCCCGCGATCGGCGTCGCGATCATCGTCGTGCTGGCGATCGTCCGCCCCTTCTGACGCGCTTGACTTGGGCGGAGCGGCGACTTACCTCCGCGAGAATATCGTGCACCGCGGCGTCCTGCCCGGTTACGCGCCCTGAATTTTCCGTCGTGCAACCATCCCCGCCGACCGACACCATCCCCCATTTTCAATTCCCCGGAACGCCCGAAATGCATCTCAAAGACCTCAAGAACAAGAAGCCGGCCGAACTGGTCGCGATGGCCGAGGAACTCGGCATCGAAAGCGCCTCGACGCTGCGCAAGCAGGATCTGATGTTCGCGATCCTCAAGGTCCAGGCCGAAGAAGGCGAGCAGATCATGGGCCTCGGCACGATCGAGGTGTTGCAGGACGGTTTCGGCTTCTTGCGTAGCCCTGAAGCGAACTATCTGGCGGGACCGGACGATATCTACATCTCGCCCAACCAGGTCCGTAAATTCGGGCTGCGCACTGGTGACACGGTGGAAGGCGAAATCCGCGGCCCCAAGGATGGCGAGCGATATTTCGCGCTGACCAAGCTCGTCAGCGTCAATTTCGACGATCCCGATGCGGTGCGTCACCGCGTCAATTTCGACAACCTCACCCCGCTCTATCCAGAAAGCAAGCTGACGCTCGATCCCGCTGACCCGACGGTCAAGGACAAGTCGGCGCGCGTGATCGACATCGTCAGCCCCCAGGGCAAGGGTCAGCGCACGCTGATCGTCGCCCCGCCACGCGTCGGCAAGACGGTGATGCTGCAGAACATCGCCAAGGCGATCACGGACAACCACCCCGAAGTATTCCTGATCGTTCTGCTGATCGACGAACGTCCCGAGGAAGTCACCGACATGCAGCGCTCGGTAAAGGGCGAGGTCGTCTCCTCGACCTTCGACGAGCCCGCGACACGCCACGTCCAGGTCGCCGAGATGGTGATCGAAAAGGCCAAGCGACTGGTCGAGCACAAGAAAGATGTCGTGATCCTGCTCGATTCCATCACCCGCCTGGGCCGCGCCTACAACACCGTGGTGCCCTCATCGGGCAAGGTGCTAACCGGCGGCGTCGACGCCAACGCGCTGCAGCGGCCAAAGCGCTTCTTCGGCGCCGCGCGCAATATCGAGGAAGGCGGTTCGCTCTCGATCATCGCCACCGCATTGATCGATACCGGCAGCCGCATGGACGAGGTGATCTTCGAGGAATTCAAAGGCACGGGCAACTCGGAAATCGTGCTCGATCGCAAGGTCGCGGACAAGCGCATCTTTCCGGCGCTCGATGTCGGCAAATCGGGCACGCGTAAGGAAGAATTGCTGGTCGATCAGGGCAAGCTGTCGAAAATGTGGGTGCTGCGCCGCATCCTGATGCAGATGGGCACGATCGACGCAATGGAGTTCCTGCTCGACAAGATGAAGAATTCGAAGACCAACGAAGATTTCTTCGAGAGCATGAATCAATAGCCCCGTTTGGCGGCGGGCAACGCCGGTTTGCCTCGTACAAGCGCTCTCTACGAGATTTACGTCGCGGCTCGGTCGTGCCTGAGATCATGGATATACCTGTTTGATCTGGATATTAGGTCGGCGCGCTAACCCCTGCTACGCCAGCGATCATGCCGCATCTCGATTTCGCCGATATTTTCACCGCGGCCGGACTGGCGACGCTCGTTCAGGTTATCCTGATTGATCTCGCGCTGGCCTCGGACAATGTACTCGTGCTTGGCACACTCGCCTCGGGGCTTCAGCCCAAGGAGCGCAAGAAGGTTCTCGCGATCGGCGTCGGTGTAGCGCTGGTTTTTCTCATCGGTTTCGCGCTCGTTGCGACGCAATTGTTGAATGTGATCGGCTTGTTGTTCGCCGGCGGGCTGCTGCTGCTGTGGGTCGGCTGGAAGCTTTTCCGCGAGTTGCATCCCGAAAAGGATGCAGGGTCGGCCGACGATGCCGATACGTCCGAGGGAGGTAAACCGCCCAAGAGCTTCGCCAAGGCCGCCGTGCAGGTTGCGCTCGCCGATTTGTCGATGAGCCTCGACAATGTGCTGGCGGTAGCGGGCGCGGCGCGCAACCATCCGACCGTCCTGTTCCTCGGCTTGGCGTTATCCGTCACTTTCATGGCGATAGCAGCGAATTTCATCGCGCGGATCATCGAACGTTATCGCTGGATCGCCTATATCGGGCTGGTCGTTATCCTCTACGTTGCCGGCAACATGATCTATCACGGCATCGTCGATCCGCATGTCGGGGTAAGCACGCTCGTCGGCTAAAGGTTTCGCGCAAAGAAATCGTCGGTACGTGTTGGTCGGCAAGCGTTGCGCCTTCGTCGTTGCGGCGCTTGCCGAATTCCGTCGCGAAGCCGTGATCAAACCCAGGATAATCGAATCGAGTCGATCATCAGGGTGGCCGTCACAACAACGTGCTTCCGGCATGGCGGCGCTCATGCTCAAGCAGCCAGATCTTGGTCGGAAGGCCGTCACCGCCCGAATAATGGCCGAGCGTATCGCCTGCGCCCAATACACGGTGGCACGGTACGACGATCGGAAACGGATTGCGCGCACAGGCTTGTCCGATGGCGCGAGAGCCCGATTCCATATGCCGTGCCAGTTCACCATAACTCATTGTTTCGGCGTACTTTATAGCAACCATTCCGTCACGCAGTGCTTGCCCGCGTGGGGTGGCGGCCGGCGACAGGGGGAGATTGAACAGAGTCCGCGTACCGGCAAACCACTCGAGCAGTTGCTCGGTCGCCTCCCGCAACACCGCGGTTGAGGGGTCGATTTCCCCGACGGTGAGCGGTTCGATACGGATCCGGTCGATCGCGTACCCGTCCCCTTCGATCCGTATCCCGCCGATGGGCGTTGCGATCAGGGCGGTGTCTCGCGCATACATGCGTCAAGTCTAGGCGGCGGCGACGGTCCGCTCAAGCGGAGAACGCGCGATGAAGATCAATGTCGAAGTCGATTGTACGCCGGAAGAGGCGCGGCGCTTCATGGGATTACCCGATCTGACCCCGGTGCATGATAAATATGTCGCGACGCTGACCGGCGCGATGGACGGTGTGGCGCCTAGCGAGTTGATCGACAACATGATGAAAAGTTGGGCGCCGATGAGCGACGCCGGGATGAACATGTGGCGCAAGCTGTTCGAATCATCCGGCAGCTGACCTTGGACACAATCTTTGCGCTATCGAGCGGGGCGCCGCCCGCCGGGATCGCCGTGATCCGGGTGAGTGGGGCCGTCGCTTTCGACGCTGTCGAGCGATTGGCGGGTTCATGCCCGGCGCCGAGAACGGCGTCACTGCGCGTCATCCGGGATGGCGCTGGCGTCGTACTGGACCGAGGGCTGGTACTGGTTTTTCCTGGTCCCCATACGGCGACCGGGGAGGATGTGGTGGAATTCCATGTGCATGGCGGTCGCGCTGTGGTGGGCGCAGTCGAGTCGGCGCTAGGTGCCCTGCCGGGTTTTCGCGCGGCGGAGCCTGGCGAATTCACGCGCCGCGCATTGCTCAATGGGCGGATCGACCTGACCGAAGCCGAGGGCTTGGGTGACCTGTTGGCGGCCGAAACCGAAATGCAGCGCCGCGCCGCGATTGCGGTGGCCGAAGGAGGGCTGCGCGGAAGGATTGATACATGGTGTGACCGCCTGGTCGGTCTCGCAGCGCAGATCGAGGCCGCGATCGATTTTTCCGACGAAGATGACGTGCCGGAAGTCGCAGTTCGTGCGCTGTCGCATGAACTTGCCGTGCTGTGCGAGAATTTGACCGTCGTTGTCGAGCAACCGCCATCGGAGCGGGTTCGGGACGGGTTGAAAGTGGTGATCGCGGGGCCGCCCAATAGTGGAAAATCTAGCTTGTTGAACGCGATGGCGGAGCGCGACGCGGCCATCGTCTCCCCGATTTCGGGAACGACGCGAGACCGGATCGAGGTGCCGGTGGCGCGAAACGGCGTTGCATATGTGCTGACCGATACCGCGGGGCTACTCGCTTCCACCGACGATGCGATCGAACGGATCGGAATCTCGCGGGCGCGCAAGGCAATCGATGCGGCCGATATCCTGCTGTGGCTGGGTGACGCTCCTCCACCGCGGCAGGCGGTGTGGGTGCACCCGCGTGCGGATGTTCCGGGACGGAGCGAACTACCGCCCGGCCGCGCCCTCACGGTGTCCGCGCTGACCGGCTTCGGCCTTGATCAGCTATGGGGTCGTGTCGGGGAGCGCGCGCAAGTTTTATTGCCGCCGATAGACGCGATCGCGATCAACCGCCGGCAGGGTAAACTGATTGCCGACGCGAGGGATGCGTTGCTGCGCTGCAAATCCACTGATGACCTCCTTCTCGTGTCGGAAGAAATCCGGGTAGCGTTAAGGGCCTTGCATCAGATCACGGGTCACGCCGACGTCGAGGCGGTTTTGGACGCGTTGTTCGGGACGTTCTGCATCGGTAAATAGCTGTTTCACGTGGAACACGCTTTGACACGCAGCGCCACACGCCATAGCGCGGGGCTATGCAGCGATACGATGTCATCGTCATCGGTGGCGGACATGCCGGCACCGAAGCAGCCGCTGCGGCTGCGCGGATGGGCGCGTCGGTCGCGCTCGTCAGTTTCGACGCATCGAAGATCGGCGCAATGTCATGTAATCCAGCGATCGGTGGACTTGGCAAGGGGCATCTCGTGCGCGAGGTGGATGCCTTTGACGGGCTCATTGCGCGCGCCACCGACGCGGCAGGCATTCACTATCGGATGCTCAACCGAAGCAAAGGGAGCGCGGTTCAAGGCCCACGGGTGCAAGCCGACCGCGTACGATATACTCAAGCAATCCAGTCAATGCTCGCTTCGCAGGTTGGCCTCGAGATCGTCACGGGCGAGGCGGCTGCGCTGTCGTTTGACCGTGATGGCGTATCGGGCGTCGCGTTGGCGGATGGACGTCACCTGACTGCCGGCGCTGTCGTACTGGCGACGGGGACGTTTCTCGGCGGTCGACTGTTTCGCGGCGAGGACCGCGATGAAGGTGGGCGCATCGGCGAGGCGGCCTCGTCCCTGCTCGCCCGACAATTGCGTGAGGCAGGCCTGCCGATGGCGCGGCTTAAGACCGGAACACCGCCAAGACTCGATGGGCGGACGATCGATTGGGGCGCGCTGGAACGGCAGGATAGTGATGTCGATCCCTGGACGATGTCGCCGATAAGCGAGCGGCGCCTTTTGCCCCAAGTCTTCTGCGCCGTGACGCGGACGACGCCGGCGACGCACGACATCATCCGCGCGGGGCTCGATCGATCGCCGTTGTTCGGAGGCGACATTGGCGGGGCAGGGCCGCGTTATTGCCCCTCCATCGAGGACAAGATCCACCGTTTCGGCGATCGGGATGGACACCAGATTTTCCTCGAGCCCGAGGGCCTGGACGATTATACCATCTATCCCAACGGGATTTCGACGTCGCTACCCGTCGATGTACAGGCGGCGATGATCGCGTCCATCCCGGGGCTTGCACGCGCGCAGATTCTAGTGGCTGGATACGCCGTCGAATACGATCATATCGATCCGCGCGCGCTCGATCCGACGCTTGAAGTGCGTGCGCTCCGCGGATTGTTCTGTTGTGGGCAGATCAACGGCACGACGGGATATGAGGAGGCGGCGGGGCAAGGGCTGATGGCTGGGCTGAACGCCGCTGCAAAGGTCCTGGGTAAGTCGCCGATTATCCTGGATCGCGCATCGAGTTATCTGGGCGTTATGATCGACGATCTTGTCCTTCAAGGCGTAACCGAGCCATATCGAATGTTGACGGCACGCGCGGAATACCGGCTGCGCCTGCGCGCCGACAATGCCGAGACGCGCCTTGGGCCGCTTGCGGCTGACTTTGGCTGTCTGGGGAGCATCCGGAAGTCACGACTTCATGACCGTGCGCGCAAACGAAGGGCGCTCAAGTCGCTGTTGGACACGCGCGTGAGCGCGGCCGATCTCCGTACGCGCGACGCGCCGGTCGGCGATTTGTCCGATGTGCGCAGCGCGGCGATGTGGTTGCGTTTACCGAGGGTTACGATCGACCACGTATTGGCCGGCGAGGCAGGGGACGATCGCGCATTGGCGGACGAAGTGGCCGAGGACGCGCGCTACGCGCCTTATCTTGAGCGGCAGGACAGCGAGATTGCCGAGTTGCGCCGTAATGATACGATAAAGCTGGACGATGCGCTCGATTTCGTCGCGATACCGGGCCTGTCGACGGAGATGATCGAGCGGTTGGAAAGGGGGCGGCCCACCACGCTTGCGGCGGCGTCGCGCATCCGCGGCATCACGCCCGCCGCGCTTACGGCTATCCTGCTCCATGCTCGTCGCGGGGCGGCATGACGGAGGAAGAGGCGCAATTCTGGATCAAGGCTCGATATGGAGCCTGCGGACTTGAGAGGATGACCCGGCTCGCGACCTTGGTGCACGAGGGCAACGAGCACCAGAATCTTATCGCTCCTTCAACGGGGGGAACGATCTGGGCCCGTCACCTCGTCGATTCCGCACAATTGTTGTTGCTGGCGGATGAAGAGAAGAACGGCATATGGCTCGACATCGGATCTGGCGCGGGTTTCCCGGGATTGGTCATCGCCGCGCTATCGGGCTACGAGGTACATCTTGTGGAGCCCCGGCGTCGCCGCGCTGAATTTCTCGCCGGCGCGGCGCGCCAGCTGGAGATCGCGGATCGAACACTGGTCCATGCCGCAAAGGTCGAGAATGTTCAGGTGATCGCCGATATTATCTCGGCGCGCGCCGTTGCCACTGTCGATGCCTTGCTGACGGCCGGGACACATTGTGCAACGCGAGTTACCAAATGGCTGTTGCCCAAAGGCAAAACGGGTGTCGAAGAGATAGCCATCGCGAAACGAAGCTGGCATGGAGTGTTTCACGTGGAACGCAGCGTTACCGATCCGGATTCCGCGATCGTCGTTGTCAGCGGGGTCTCACGCCGATGAATGTGATCGCGGTGGCAAACCAG
The DNA here is from genome assembly GCA_030854225.1 of Pseudomonadota bacterium. Lineage (GTDB taxonomy): Bacteria > Pseudomonadota > Alphaproteobacteria > Sphingomonadales > Sphingomonadaceae > Sphingomonas. Next base: position 1,763 of record JALYTP010000004.1, on the reverse strand, counting down.
AAGGGCGGAGTGGGCAAAACCACGACCGCGATCAATCTCGGCACCGCGCTCGCAGCGATCGGATTGCGCGTGCTGCTGATCGATCTCGATCCTCAGGGAAATGCATCGACCGGATTGGGAATCGCGCATTCAGCGAGACTGCGTTCGAGCTACGACGTGTTGTTGAACGATGCACCGGTCGCCGAGGTCGCGGTCGCGACGTGCGTTCCGAAACTGTCGATCGTGCCCGCGACCGTCGATCTGTCGGGAGCGGAAATCGAACTGGTCGAATATGAGGAGCGAACGCATCGGCTCGACTGTGCGCTCCAGCAATGTGACGCGCTGTGGGATGTCGTGCTGATCGATTGTCCACCGTCGCTTGGGCTGCTCACGCTCAACGCGATGGTCGCGGCGGATGCGCTGCTGGTGCCGCTGCAATGCGAATTCTTTGCGCTGGAGGGGCTTAGCCAGTTGCTCAGCACGGTCGAGCGCATTCGCGAACGTTTCAACCCCGGCCTGTCGATCCTGGGTGTGGTGCTGACGATGCACGATCGCCGCAATCGTCTGACCGATCAGGTGTCGGCGGATGTTCGCGCGGTGCTTGGGCGAGTGGTGTTCGAAACGGTTATTCCCCGCAACGTCCGCTTGTCCGAGGCACCCAGCCACGGCGTGCCGGCACTCATCTACGATTACCGTTGTTCGGGGTCGGAGGCGTACATGGCCCTAGCGCGCGAATTATTGCCGCGGATCCGCCAGCCCGCCGAGGCCGCATGAGCGACGATAACCTTCCGGTGCGCGCCAAACGATCGGGACTGGGCCGCGGGCTCAACGCCCTGCTCGGCGATGTCGCGAGGGAGGAACCGCTGAGCGGCGCGACGATGTCCGCTGGAGTACGGATGTTACCAGTCGGCTCGATCTCGCCGCATCCGGGGCAACCCCGGCGCTATTTCAACGACGCTGCGCTCGACGAGCTGGCTGCGTCGATTGCGGCGCGCGGCGTCATCCAGCCGATCGTCGTGCGGCCGCATGGACGGGATTTTCAGATCGTCGCGGGCGAACGACGCTGGCGGGCGGCGCAACGAGCGAGGCTGCACGAAGTACCTGTAATAGTTAAAGAATTCGACGACGCGACGACATTGGAGATCGCGCTGGTCGAGAATATTCAGCGGCAGGATCTTAATGCGATCGAGGAGGCTGAGGCCTATAACCGGTTGATCGGCGAATACGGCCATACGCAGGACGCGCTTGGCAAGCTGGTCCATAAATCGCGGAGCCATATTGCCAACTTGCTGCGCCTGCTCGACCTGCCCGCAGCGGTGCAGGACCGGGTGATCGACGGCACGCTGAGCATGGGGCATGCGCGCGCGTTGATCGGTGCGCCCGACCCGGAGGCGCTTGCCGAGCAGGTGGTCGCGCGCGGGCTGTCGGTGCGCGAGACCGAGAAACTTGCGCGCGGGGCCAAGCCGGCGGTCGCGCGGTCGCGGTCCCCGGCATCGCCGCGCGACGCCGACCTGGCCGCGCTCGAGACCCAGCTCGCCGATCTGCTCGGGCTCAACGTGCGGATTTCGCATGGTCCCAAGGGCGGCGCGCTGACGCTGAACTATTCGACCCTCGATCAGCTCGACATGATCTGCCAGCGATTGAGCGGCGAGCGCATCTAAGCAGGATTCCCTTGGCCGTGCCCCAGATGTAGGTTTGCGTTTGTGTTTTGTTGCGGGTGGAGCGGGAGATGTCGGGACGATCTGGCGTTGTGGCGAGCGTGGAGCGGCTCGATGCGCTGCAGG
>JALYTP010000153.1 GCA_030854225.1 Pseudomonadota bacterium | reverse complement strand
CGCGGGGGGGGCGGGCGCCGGCGCCGATTTCGACGGCACGTCGGTGATCCAGTCGCACATGACCAACAGCCGGCTGACCGATCCGGAAGTCCTGGAAACGCGCTTCCCCGTCTTGCTGGAGGAATTCTCGATCCGCCGCGAATCGGGCGGATGGGGGGCGCACAAGGGCGGCGACGGCGGCCGTCGGCGCGTCCGGTTCCTCCAGCCGATGACCGCGTGCATCCTCGCCAATCGCCGGCGCGTGCCGCCATTCGGGCTGGCAGGGGGCGGCGCGGGCGCGCCGGGCGCATCGCGGATCGAGCGTGCCGATGGTGCGATCGAGACGCTCGGATCGACCGCGCGGGTGGACATGGGCGCGGGCGACGTGTTCATCATCGATACGCCGGGCGGCGGCGGTTTCGGAGAAGGATGAATGCTCGTACTGGCCGGCATCGCGGTCATCGTCGCCGGCTTCCTGCTGCGGTTCAACCCGTTGCTCGTGGTCGCGGTGTCGGCGCTGGTCACCGGGCTTGCCGCCGGGATCGATCCGCTCGCGATCCTCGCGGCGTTCGGCAAGGCGTTCAACGCCAACCGCTTCGTTAGTGTGGTGTACATCGTCCTGCCCGTAATCGGCCTGCTCGAACGTCACGGGCTGCAGGAGCGTGCGCGCGGCGTGATCGCCGCGATCCGGGGCGCGACGGTGGGGCGGTTGCTGATCGCCTATCTGCTGTTTCGACAGGTGACCGCCGCGCTCGGGCTGACGTCGATCGCGGGCCCGGCGCAGACCGTGCGCCCGCTCGTCGCGCCGATGGCCGAGGCCGCGGCGGAACGACAGGGTGTCCCGCCCGGCGGCGACGCCATCCCGGCTCTGGCCGCGGCGACCGACAATATCGGTCTGTTTTTCGGCGAGGACATCTTCATCGCGATCGGGTCGATCCTGCTGATGAAAGGTGTGCTGGAAGGTTACGGCATATCGATCGCGCCCTTGCACCTGTCGGTATGGGCGATGCCCAGCGCGGCGGCGGCGTTGATCATCCATGCCGCGCGCTTGTGGTGGCTTGACCGGCGGCTGGCACGCGGATGATTGGAGCCGAGTTCATCTATGCGGTCGCGGGAGCAGTCTTCGCCGCCTTCGCGGTGCTGAGCGGCGCCGACCGCACCAATACCAAACGCTGGGGCAATGCCGGTTTCTACGCGCTGCTAAGCGCAAGCTTCCTGCTTGGCGACCGGCTGGGCGATGTCGTCAATGGCATATTGGTGCTCGGGCTGGTCGCCATCGCCGGCACCGGTGCGATGGGCCGGGGTGCGCGCGAAACGACGAGCACCGTCCAGCGACAGGGCGAAGCACAAGCGCGCGGCAACCGGCTGTTCCTGCCCGCGCTCGTCATCCCGGTCACGGCATTGACGGGCACCTTGCTGTTCCCGATCTTCCCCGGGCTGATCGACCCCAAGCAAGTGACGTTGGTGGCGCTGACGTGCGGGGTCATCCTGGCGCTGGCGATTGGTTATGCCTGGTTCCGGTCCGCGCCGACGACGCCCTTTGCCGAGGGCGTGCGGTTGATGGACGGGGTCGGCTGGGCCGCTGTCCTGCCGCAGATGCTCGCCAGCCTGGGCGCGGTTTTCGCGCTTGCCGGGGTGGGGCAGGTGGTGGGCGGCATCGCCGGGCATACGATCCCGGATGGCAGCCTGATCGCGGCGGTCATCGTCTACGCGCTCGGCATGGCCGCGTTCACGATGGTGATGGGTAACGCATTCGCCGCTTTTCCGGTGATGTTCGCCGGCATCGGCATGCCGCTGCTGATCGGCCGCTATCACGGCGATCCGGCGGTGATCGCGGCGGTCGGGATGCTTGCCGGGTTTTGCGGTACGCTGATGACGCCGATGGCCGCGAACTTCAATCTCGTGCCCGCCGCCTTGCTCGACCTGCGCGACAAAAGCGCGGTGATCCGCGCGCAGGTGCCGACCGCGCTGCCGTTGCTCGCCATCAACATCGCTCTGCTATACTGGCTGGGGTTCCGATGATTCTCGACGAGACCATGGCCGCCCGTTTTGCGACGCTAACGCTCGGCCATTTGACGCGCGAATGGCCGTACAAGCTCGATCAGTTGTTGACCGGGCCGGACGATCTCGCACGCCCCAGCGTGCTTCACCCGATCTTCCACGGCAGCTTTGACTGGCACAGTTGCGTCCACGGGTGGTGGCAGGTGATGCGGCTGGCACGCCTGTTTCCGGATATGGCGCAAGCGGCGGCGATCGAGACACTCGCCGATACGATGCTGACCCCCGCTCGCACCGCGGGCGAGCGCGCTTATCTCGATCGGCCGATGACCGGCGGGTTCGAGCGACCTTATGGTTGGGGCTGGTTGCTCGCCTTGCACGGCGAACTGGCGCTTCGGCCGGACCGGCCTTGGGCGGCGGCGATCGAGCCGCTGGCGCGCGCGTTCGCGGCGCGGTTCGCGGCCTATCTGCCCAGGCTTGCCTATCCCGTCCGCGCGGGCACCCACGCCAATACGGCGTTCTCGCTGATCCATGCGTTTGCATGGTCGCGCGCGCACGACGCCGATCTCGCGGCGATGATCGAGACGCGAGCAAGCGACTGGTTCGGGGCGGACGGCGATTGTCGGCCGTGGGAGCCGAGCGGCGAAGATTTCCTGTCCCCCAGCCTGTGCGAGGCGGTGCTGATGCGCGCCGTCCTCGATGCGGAGGGCTTTGCGCGGTGGTTCGCCGCATTCCTGCCCGATCCGCTTGGCGCGATGACGCAGGGTTTGCGCACGCCCGCCACCGTCACCGATCGCAGCGACGGGCGGTTAGCGCATCTCGATGGCCTGAACCTCAGCCGCGCGTGGTGCTGGCGGGTGCTGGCGGACAGCCTGCCCGATCGCGCCACCGATGCCATCGTCGACGCGCATCTTGCCGCGGCGATGCCCCATCTGGGGGACGATTATATGGGCGAACATTGGTTGGCGACCTTCGCGCTGCTCGCACTGGCGCCGCCCGCCGGGACTCGATAACCCAGTCCGCTTCAGGCGACCTCAGTGCCCCACTCGATCAGCACCAGCGAGATGTTGTCGCTGCCGTCGCGCGCCAGCGCACCCGCGAGCAGACGATCGGCCAGGGCGCCGATCGAATCGGGCGGCATGTCGCCGCCGTCGAGCGAGCGCGACAGCCCGTCCGAACAGAGCAGGAGGCGGTCGCCGCCGAGCAGATCGACTTGCACTGTATCGACGAGCAGCGCGCGATCGACCCCCACCGCGCGCGTCACCACGTTGGCATGCGGATGCCGCGCGGCATCGGCCGGGGATAGCAGGCCGGCATCGATCAGGTCCTGCACCACGCTGTGGTCGCGGGTGAGTTGCCGCACCTCGCCCCCGCGCACGAGATAAGCGCGACTGTCGCCGACCCACGCAATGACGGCCCGGTCGCCTTGGATGGACAAGGCGACCGCCGTCGCTCCTGCATTGCTGGCGAGGCGTTCGTTATGGAAGACGATGGTATCGTTGGCGCTGGTCAACGCGTCGCGCAGGAGCGTCACGCCGCCATTACCACCTGCCGGTCGTGGACGCAGCGCGTCGATCACCGATTGCGCCGCGAATTCACCGCCGGCGTGGCCGCCCATGCCGTCGACCACCGCCCAGAGCGATCGTTCGGGGCAATCGAACACGCGGTCCTCGTTGATCGAGCGCACGAGGCCGAGATGGCTGCGCGCCGTCGATCGCACGCCAGGGCAGGGCATGCAGGTGGGTTCGGCCAGCGGGTCGATGCGCAACGGCGCGATCATGCCGGCCCCGCGTCGGGCTGCGTTTCGACCCGGTCATAGGCGGCGACGAACGCGCGTTCGAGCGATCCGTTCTCGCCCAGGTCGAGCTGGCGCGCGAGATCGGCGTGGCGCGTCGCCACCTCGTCGACCTGCAATGTCGCCCGGCTCTTGAGCAGCGAGGCGCGCTCGGCGACGGCGGCGTCGAGTGCTGTGGGATCGAACGTGTCGATCGCCGCGCGCAGGCTGCCGTGCAATCCTGCGAAGGTGGCGATAAGGTGACGTTTGATGTCGCGGAACGAGGCCTGGAGCGCGGCCGGGCCGGACAGGAAATTGCCCCGTCCGGCGAGCAAAAGGTCGATCGCGAGGCGCTGTGTCGGGGCCCATTTGAACGGGTTGTTGTTGGCGCCGCCAATTGTCGTGCGCGACAGCTTATAGTGCGCGCGCGCGCGGTCGCGTTCGCTCATCAGGTCGCCCACGCCCAACACCATCTGGCGATAGACCGCGCCGAGGCGCCGCATGATCTCGGCCGGTTCCTCGCTCGATAACAGCGACGCGTCGAGCCCGGCGCCGTCGCAGAACGCCTCGAGCAGCGACCCCTGGCCGGACGATGGCGCGCTCGCGCCATCACTCCAATCGTCGGGCACCGCGATCGACGAACCCAGCGGCGGGGTGAGCACGAGCGTGCCGGCGACATCCACCGCATGCTCGGCGGCAGGCGCCAGACTCGCCTTCAGACGGAAGCGCCCGAGCCGCAGGGTGACGGGCACCGCCACCGCGACATCGACCTGATCGGGCAAACGGTCACCACTGCGATCGTCGAACATGCCGTTGGCGCCGAGCACCCGCACGACCAGCCCATCCGCCGCCATTTCCAGTTCGCAATGCGCACGGGACAATTCGCAATCGGGGTCCGCGATCGGCCAGTCGGCGCTGCTGTCGCGCCCGATCCGCATCACGCCGTCGCGCATCAGGCGGGCGTCGATCGGCTGGACCTCGTCGCCGGCATCGAAGAGCTGGAGCATGTACATCGTAGCGCTCAGGCCGCCAGCGAGGGGCGCGGCGCGACGCGCGTCGCGAGCACGGCGACCTCGCC
>JALYTP010000152.1 GCA_030854225.1 Pseudomonadota bacterium | reverse complement strand
GGGGTAAAGGCCGATCGGTGCACCGGCATCGCCAGCCGCGGCGTGCTGCGCCACTGCGCCAGTACCGCCAGCCGGCCATAGGCGTCATTGCCGGCATCGGCGACGATCCGGTCGGCCACCTCGCGCTGGAACATCAGCGTCAGCGATCGCCACCACGGTTGCCACGGCGCCGACAACCACCGCACGAGCAACGCGGTGCCGACATTATAGGGGAGGTTGGAGACGATATGCGGACGCTCCTCGAACAATTCCGCCGCGTCGATCTGCAACGCATCACCCTCGATGACGCGCAGTTTGCCGGGATAGACGTCGGCCAGTTCGGCCAGGGCGGGAAGGCAGCGCCGGTCGCGCTCGATCGCGACCACCCGCGCGCCGGCGGCAAGCAGCGCGCGGGTCAGCCCGCCGGGGCCGGGGCCGATCTCGAGCACCTCGGTATCATGCAAGTCTCCGGGGATCGCCGCGATCTTTGCGAGCAATTGCGCGTCGAACAGGAAATTCTGGCCCAGCGCCTTGCTCGCCGTCAGCCCGTGCCGCGCGATCACCTCGCGCAGCGGCGGCAGGGCGCCGGTCACGCCACCTCTTCGCTGCGCCGTTCCGCCGCCTCGCTCGCCATGCGGATCGCGGCGATCATCGCGCCGGGGTTCGCCGTATCGGTGCCGGCAATATCGAACGCGGTGCCGTGATCGGGCGAGGTGCGCACGATCGGCAACCCCAGTGTGATGTTCACGCCTTCGTCGAAATAGAGCGTCTTGAGCGGCACCAGCGCCTGATCGTGATAGCAGCAGATCGCGACGTCATAGGTTGCGCGCGCGCGCGGGTGGAACAGCGTGTCGGCCGCGAACGGGCCGTTGGCATCGATCCCCTCGTCGCGCAACACGGCGATGGCGGGGGCGATGACGTCGATCTCCTCGCGCCCGATTTCGCCACGTTCGCCGGCATGCGGATTGAACCCCGCAAAAGCGAGGCGCGGTGCCTCGATGCCGAAATTACGCGTCATCCCGCGCGCCGTGGCGCGGCCCTTCGAGACCAAGAGTTCGATCGAAAGCAGGTCTGCCACCGCGGCGAGCGGAACGTGCGTCGTCACGGGAACGACGCGCAAATCCGGTCCGGCGAGCATCATCACGGCATTGTCGCGCGACACGCCGCACCGTTCGCCGATAAACTCGGTCTGCCCGGGATAGGTGAAGCCGATCGCATAGAGTTGCGCCTTGGAAACCGGCCCGGTGACCAGCGCCCCCGCCGTCCCCGACCGGACCAGTCCCGACGCCACCTCGAGCGCGTGGACCGCGCAGCGCGCGCCGTCGACATCCGGTGCGCCGGGGGTGATCGTGCCGCCATCTTCGACGCGAAACACGGGCAGCGCGTCATCGAACGCGGCGGGCGCTTCGGCGGGGGCGCTGATCAACCGGGTCGGCCCATCCCACACCGCTTCGACCGCACGCGGGTCGCCCACCGCGAAGAATGGCGCGAGGCGATGTGCCGCGCGGGCCTGCCACGTCTTGGCGATGATCTCGGGGCCGATCCCTGCGGGGTCGCCCATGGACACGGCGATTGGCGCGATCATGCGCGGCGCCTCCCTTTCAGCGATATTCCACCACGGCATCGCGCCGCAGATCGCGCAGCATCTGTTGCGCCCGCAGGTTGACCCGCGTTTCCTCCATCTGGCCGCGAACCTGATCGGCGGTGGGCAAATTGCCTTCCTTGGGATCGTCGCGACCGCAGAGCACCAGCGCGCGGATACCCTCCTTGATCGATCCGAACGGTGGGGTCGACTGGCCGATCTGCATCTTCAGCACGATATCCTGCAAGGCGGGCGGCAGATCGCGCGCGGTGATCGATGCGTTATCGACCACCTCCGCGCCCAGCGCGGTCGCCGCATTGCCGACATCGCCGCAGCCGCGAATCTTGCCGGTCGCGTCGGCAAAGGCTTGGACACGCGCCTTGGCATCGGCTTCGCTCAATCCGGCGGCGAAGCGTATGCTGATCTGCTTGAGCGTCAGCTTGGCGTCGCGTGGATCGGCCTCGAGCGCGCGGCGCTTGTCGACCAGATAGAGGATCGAGAAGCCGCCCGGCACCTCGATCGGCCCGGAAATTTCGCCGATCTTCATCGAGCGCGCGGCGGTGACCATGCTGTCGGGCAATTGCGTCAGCTGGCTGGCACTCAACCAGCCAAGGTCACCACCCGTGCGGCGCGTCGTCGCTTCGGAGAATTGCGCAAAATATTCGAACGGCTTTTCACCCTTCTGCATCTCCTGGATCATCTGGCGTTCCTGCGCGAACACCTGCTGGGTGCGATCGGGCGTGGCCGACAGATAGACTTCGCGCAGGTGATATTCCTCGCTGCCCTTCGACTGTTTCATGCGGTCGAGGATCGCCTGGACCTCCTCGTCCCCGACATTGATGTCGACCTCGCGGCGGAGCACACGGCTCCACGCCAGTTCCGCCTCGATCTGTCGCTTCATCGATCGCTCGGATGATCCGGCATTCTTCAGGATCACGCGGAATTCAGCGGGGGATTTGCTGAAATTGGCGGCCACCCGGTCGAAGCCCTTTTCGATCTCGCTCTGCCCAACGGTGACCTTGTTGGCCTTGCCTTCCTCGATCTCCAGCGTCTCGTCGATCAGGCTGCGCAACGCGTTGAGCCGCACCTGCAGCTCTTCTTCGGGATTCAGCTTGGGCAATTGGTTCGCCAGTTTCACCAGCGCGACACGCTGATCCACATCGGTGCCGGTGATGACCACGCCGTTGACGATCGCGGTCGGCTTGCGGATGTTGGGATCGAGCTTGCCGAAAATCTGGATGTTGATCGGGAAATCGAGCGCGGCCTGCGCCGCCGTCGGGTCGATCGTTTGCGGTGCGGCCGGGTCGGCGGGTTTCACCGCCGCCGTCGGATCGACGGCTTGTCCGGCAAGCGCCGCGCCAGCCCCCAGGACGACCAATGCACCGCCTGCCAGCCCCAACCGGGCCTTGCTCAACCACTTCATCACGTCTCTCGTCTTCCCCATCCCGCGCTGCGGCGCCATCGCGTCCTCGCTCAAAGGCGATCACGCATGAACGGGGGCTTAGCGGCCAAGGTTTTTGAAAGCCAGCGTCAAGAGGTAGCTGTTGCCCGCCTTCGCATCGCCGGTGTCCTGATAGGTGCGCTTCCAGGTGAAGCCCAGACGCAGGCAATCGTCTTCATATTGCACGCCCAGCCGGTGGCGCACCGGATCGAACCCGTTGCTGAGCGAGGTCGGGTCTTCGTTGCGGTCGGTAAGGTCGATCAGGGTGGAGCCGAACACCGACCAGAATTTGGCGATCTGCACGCGTCCGCCGGCGCGCAGTTCCTCGATATCGCTCAAATCCTCAAGCGTCGGCGCGATGTTGCGGTTGAGGCGGATATAACCGAGCAGCGCATAGGTGCTGCGCGAACCGATCGTCGCGTCGACCTCGTTGCGGCGAATGGCCAGATTATCCTTGTCGAGCCGGTAGCGGTGCGTGATCGATACGAAATCCTTGTAGCGGATCTCCGTCCGCCCGACGATATCCGACACCCGATCCGACAATCCCGTGCCATCCGGGAAGAGCGCGGGGCGCGAACTCAGACGATAACTTTGCCCGATCGTGGTCTTGAGCGAAAAATTGGGCAGGTCCAATGCCCAGTCGAGGCCGTAGGTGAAGCGCGTCGAATCCTCGAACCGGTCGTACCCGGGAAAGCGATTGAGCGCGAACAGGTTCGAATCCTCGAGGTCGACGGCGCGCGCATCCTCGTTCGGCACGAGCATATTGGCGATCGGCGGCGAGGCGACGATTTGGAAGCGCGGCGTCAGGCGCTGCGTACCCCCGAGGAATTCCCCGATCAGCGGCCATTTCACATCGACCGCCAGCGCGCCGATCGCGCGGGCATGCACCCCCGGCTCGCCGCGGTAATTGGCGATGGCGGTCGCGATGGTGTCGCTCGCATTATACACATCGCCGCGCGCATAGGCGGTGAGGGTGATCTCCTGCCCCCACGGCGTCAGCCGGCGCAAATCCCACTGCGCGCTGACGAACGCGCGCTGCGAATCCTGCCCGGCGGTGCGCGTGATGGCGAGCGAATTCACCTGTAGCTGCAACTTGCTGCCCAGCGGCAGATCATCGATCCGGCGGCGATAGTCGATTTCGGGCAGCGCGATCGGTTGCAAGCCCTGGCGATCGCCGACCCGCAACGTCTGCATCGCCCAGCCGGTAATCGCGAAATAGCTGTCGCGGTCGATATGCTCGAGACTGGCGGTGCTGCGCAGTCGATCCTCGGTGGAAATGTCGTACCGGCGCAGGAAGGTGCGGTCGCTCGCCAGGCGAAGCGAGCCGCTCAGGCTCCATTCCGGGCTGAGCTGAAACCGGGCGACGCCGTCGATATACCCGCGGAACGCTTCTTGCGTGCTGGTCGGCACCGGGGTCAACAGATCGTCGCTGCGGCGGCTGATGGTGGCGTAACCGCCGATCCTGTACGCGCCCGTCCCGGTCAGCGCCTGATACTGGCCCTGGAGCATGGGGAGGACCGCCGAATAAACGTGCGGGGTAATCGTCAATCCGCGATTGGGGCCCATCGCGAAATAATAAGGCTGCGCATATTGCAGCCCGTTGACCCGGTCGTAGCGGATATCGGGGGACAACAGCCCGCTCTGGCTGTCCGAACTGGCGGGGTGCGAGAATTTGGGCAGCGGCAGCGCCGGCAGCCCGAACAGATGGATCCGCGCGCCGGTATAATAGATGCGGTTGCGATCGGGCCGATAGACCACGCGCACCGCGGTGATCTTCCACGACGGTTCCTTGGGGCAGCCGTTGCTCGCGATAACCGAGCACGGCGTATAGGCGGCGTCGGTCAGCGTGACCGTCTCGTCGGGCGCGCGCACGCCGTGCTGCGCG
>JALYTP010000151.1 GCA_030854225.1 Pseudomonadota bacterium | reverse complement strand
TGGCGCGGATGCCCGCCAGTTCGGCAATCGCCGCGTCGCGCGCCTTGGCCTTGCTCGGTAGAAAGCCGGCGAACAGGAAGCGATCGGTCGGCAGGCCGGCGAGCGTCAGCGCGGCGATCGCGGCGCACGGGCCGGGGATCGTCACCACCGCATGCCCCGCCGCGCGCGCATCGCGGACCAGCTTGTAGCCCGGATCAGAGATCAGCGGCGTCCCTGCGTCGGAGACAAGCGCGACCACCTCGCGCGCCATTCGCGCGATCAGGCCCGGGCGCACGCTTTCCGCATTGTGATCGTGATAGGGCGTCATCGGCCGCTTTACGCCGATATGGCGCAGCAGCCCGGCGGTGACGCGGCTATCCTCCACCGCGATCACATTGGCATGTGCGAGGACGTGCGCCGCGCGAGGGCTGAGATCGCCGAGATTGCCGATCGGCGTCGCGACGATGTAGAGACCGGGGGAGAGTTCAAGGTTCATCGGAGTCGAAGCATGGCAGAGGGGGTGTCGGTCCCGCAACGGGGCATCGCGATGATCCGCACCGGAATCATCGCGATCGCGGCGTTGGCGCTTGCCGCCTGTCAGACGGTGGTGCCACGCGGGCCCGATATGCGGCATCGCCCGCCGCCGGTGCGGGTGCAGCAGGCGCCGTCGCCGATTCGCGAGGGGATACCGACCGATAACGACCATCAGCTGATCGCGTTGCTGGTGCCGCTGACCGGGCCGAACGGGGGCGTCGGGCGCAGCCTGGCGAATGCGACGCAGCTGGCGTTGCTCGATACCAACAACGTGCGGGTGCGGGTGACGACCTACGACACCAATCTGGGCGCGGCGGCGGCGGCGCAGCGCGCGATTGCCGAGGGCAACCGGCTGATCCTCGGCCCGTTACTCGCCGCCGACGTGCGCGCGGCGGTGCCGGTGGCACGCGGCGCGGGAGTGCCGGTGCTCAGCTTCTCGAACGACACCGGCGTGGCGGGGGACGGCGCCTATGTGCTGGGCTACACCCCCGCGCAATCGATCGCGCGGGTGGTCGATTATGCGCGCAGCCAGGGCATGACGAGCTTCACCGGCCTGATGCCCAACGGCCTGTACGGCGATCGCGCGGCGACGGCGTTCCTGCGGTCGGTCGAAGAAGCGGGCGGCAAGGTCGTCTCGCTCCAGACCTATGGCAATATCCCGACGCTGGGCGGCGCGGTGACGCGGCTGTCCAAGACGGGGCCATATCAGGCGGTGCTGATCGCCGATGGCGCGGGCACGGCCGCGACGGCGGCGGGGATGGTGCATAAGAGCAACGGTAGCGCGCGGGTGCTGGGGACCGAATTGTGGAATTCGGAAAACGCCATCGGCACGCGGGTCGGCCTGAACGGGGCGTGGTTCGCCAGCGTGTCGGACGGGCTGTACCGCCAATATGCCGCCAAATACCGCGCGCGCTTCGGCACCGGGCCATACCGCCTGTCGAGCATGGGCTATGACGCGGTGCTGCTGACGATCCGAATCGCGCGCGACTGGCCGGTCGGCGCGCCGTTCCCCGAGGGGCGCCTGCATGACCGCGAAGGCTTTTCCGGGATCGACGGCGCGTTCCGCTTCGGCCGCGACAATGTCGCCGAGCGTGCGCTGGAGGTGCAGGAAATCCGTGGCGGCACAGTGACGGTGGTATCCCCCGCGCCGAGCGGGTTCGGCGCGCGTTAGGCGGTCACGATCTCGGGCAGGATCGCGTCGAGCAGCAGCATTCCCGCCTCGCGGACGCGCAGGTGATCCCGGTCCCGCGCGACGAGCCCCTGCGCGACGAGGCGATCGATCGCAGCCTCGTCGACGATGCCGCCGATCGTGGATCCGCCAAGCCTTGCGACTCGCGCCAGATCGATCCCCTCGCGCAGCCTCAGCCCCATCAACAGCGCCTCCTTCGCGCGCTCGTTCGGGGGCAACATCTCCTCGATCTGCGCGCCGTGGCCGTTGCGCGCGACCGCGCCGATCCAGTTTTCCGGCTTCTTGTGCCGTGCCGTCGCCATCCCGCCGCGCCGCCCGTGCGCGCCGGGGCCGATCCCGGCATAATCGCGGTATCGCCAATAGGTCAGATTGTGTCGGCTCTCCGCGCCCGGCCGCGCATGGTTGGAGATTTCATACGCGGGCAACCCCGCCGCCTTCGTCAGCGCGCGCGTCGCCTCGAACAGGTCGGCGGCGTCGTCGCCGTCGGGGATCGCCAGCCGCCCCGCCGCCGCCTCGGTCGCGAAGCGCGTGCCCGGTTCGATGGTGAGCTGATACAGCGACAGATGCTCGGTGCCGAACGCTAGCGCGCGGGTGAGCTCGCTTTCCCACGCGGCGATCGACTGGCCGGGCCGCGCATAGATCAGGTCGAAGCTGACCCGCGCGAACGCCGCCTGCGCGGTCTCGAGCGCGGCGAGCCCCTCCTCCACATCGTGCGCGCGGCCGAGAAAACGCAGCGCCGCATCGTCCAGCGCCTGCAACCCGAGCGACACGCGGTTGACGCCCGCCGCTGCCAGATCGGCGAAGCGCGCCGCTTCGACCGACGAAGGGTTCGCCTCAAGCGTAATCTCAATATCCTCGGCGAAGCCCCAGACGGCGTGCGCCGCGCCGATCACCGTCGCGACCGTATCGGGGGGCATCAGCGATGGCGTGCCCCCGCCGAAGAAGATCGATCCCAGCGTCCGCCCCGGCAATCTACCTGCCTCATAAGCGAGATCGGCCAGCAGGGCCTTGCGCCACGCATCCTGATCCACATCTTCGCGGACATGGCTGTTGAAATCGCAATAGGGGCATTTCGAGACGCAGAACGGCCAGTGGACGTACAGCGCGAGCGGGGGGTCGGTATCGGGCACCCGGCAGGCTATGGAGAAAGCGCATGGAAGTGAAAAGGCTTGCGGCAGCGCTGATCGGTGCCGGGTTGTTGCTCGCCGGATGCGGCGCGACGGAACCGGTGCGCGTGATCGAGCGACGGCCGAGCGACGTGCCCGCACTGCGCGGTGATGCCCTGCTGCGACAGGCGATGTTGGAGGGTCACAACGCCGCGCGCGCCGCCGTCGGGGAGCCGCCGCTGGCGTGGGATGCCGGGCTCGCCGCCGATGCCGCCGCTTATGCGCGCACGCTGGCGCGCACCGGCGAATTCCGCCACGCCGACCAGCCGATCGACATGCGCCGCGAGGGCGAGAACCTCTTCACCGGCACGCGCGACGCCTATTCGTACCGCGAGATGGTCGATCTCTGGGTTGCGGAGAAAGCCGATTTCGTGAACCGCCCGACCCCCGATTTCAGCCGCGGCGGCCGCTGGGAAAATGTCGCGCATTACACCCAGATCGTGTGGCGCGGCACGACCCGAATCGGCTGCGCGCTGGCCAGCAACGCGACCGACGATTATCTGGTGTGCCGCTATTCGCCGCCGGGGAATGTCGTGGGCCAAGCGGCGTTTTGACCGGGGGACCGAGAGGCTGGCGAACCGTTAAAACACCGCGGCGACGAGTTGCCGAAAGGCATCGGCGCGGTGGGTGAGAGGCGTCTTCTCCACCGGAGTCATCTCGCCGAACGTCCGGCGCTGGCCATCTGGCAGGAACATCGCATCATAACCGAAGCCGTTCGATCCGCGCGGCGGCCACACCAACCTTCCCTCGACTCGGCCTTCGAACCATTCGACATGCCCGTCGGGCCAGGCGAGCGCGAGCGCGCAGATGAAATGCGCGTCGCGCGGCATCTCCGGCCCCTTGGCGGCAAGCCGCGCCTCGACCAATTGCATCGCGAGGCCGAAATCGCGATCCTCGCCCGCCCAGCGCGCCGAGAAGATGCCGGGATCGCCGCTCAACGCATCGACGCACAGCCCGCTGTCGTCCGCGAGCGCGGGCAGGCCCGACAGATCGGCGGCCTGCAACGCCTTCAGCTCGGCATTGGCGACGAAGGTGGTGCCGGTTTCCTCCGGCTCGGGCAGGTCGAGTTCGTGCGCCGAGACGGGCTCGACACCATAAGGCGCGAGCAAGGCGCGAATCTCGGCGATCTTGCCGCGATTATGGCTCGCGATGACGAGCTTGCCGGGCGCCAGCTTGCGGATCGCCTGAGGCGCTTCGATCTCACCGCTCATGTTGCCACGGCCTTTGCCTGCGCCGCGAAGATATCCGCGCAGCCGATCCGCGCCAGACGCAGCAGCCGCAGCAGCGCCTCCTCGTCATACGTCGCGCCCTCGGCGGTGGCCTGCGCCTCGGCGATGTTGCCATTCTCGAGCAGCACGAAATTGGCGTCGGCGTCGGCATTCGAATCCTCGTCGTAATCGAGGTCGAGCACCGGACTGCCCTTGAAGATGCCGCACGAGACGGCCGCGACCTTCTGCGTCAGCGGATCGGCGGAGAGTTTTCCGTCCTCCATCAATCCGTCGATTGCGAGGCGCAACGCGACCCACGCGCCCGAGATGGAAGCCGTGCGCGTGCCGCCATCGGCCTGGATGACGTCGCAATCGAGCGTGATCTGGCGCTCGCCGAGCAGCTTGAGGTCGGTGACCGCGCGAAGGCTCCGCCCGATCAGCCGCTGGATTTCCTGCGTCCGGCCAGATTGCTTACCCTTCGCCGCCTCGCGGTTTCCCCGGGTGTGCGTCGCGCGCGGCAGCATGCCGTATTCGGCCGTCACCCAGCCCTCGCCCTTGCCGCGCAGCCACGGCGGCAATCGCTCTTCGACGCTGGCCGTCACCAGCACCTTGGTGTCACCGAACCCGATCAGCACCGATCCCTCGGCATGACGGGTGAATTTCGGCTCGATCGTGATCGAACGCATCTGATCGGGCGCGCGGCCGCTGGGGCGCATCGGGGGTCTCCGTAAGAATGATCGGGGGTGCCTAGACTTTCGCATCGGCGCGCGCCAGCCTACATCTCCCTCATGACCGCGCCGCCGATCACCGAGT
>JALYTP010000150.1 GCA_030854225.1 Pseudomonadota bacterium | reverse complement strand
CGCCGATAGCGCCACCCTCACCGCCCCGCTCGCGCCGGTACAGCCAGATTGCGACGATATGTCCGGCGAGGAAGGCCGCCCCGCCGATCGCCTGCGAGAATTCGAGCACGATGTCGCCGATCGTGCCGAGCACCATCACCAGGGCAAGCAGCCGACCCGAGGGGCCGCGCATCCGTGCGATCGTCCACGCCGCCAGCAACCCGACGCCGCTCCCCTTCCAGATCGCCATCGCGCCGTCGTGAGGCCACCAATGCGATGCCGGCCAGAAACTGATTCCGGCGACCAGCGCGAGGACGAACAACGGCAGCGGGCGAAGCGAACGATGGGTCATCCCGCAATGCTGCCCGCTCGCCCCGCCGCTCGCAAGCGCCACGCGGGCGATTGTCGCCCCGCCGCTTCCCCGATAGGGCCGCTACATGGCCGATCCGCGCATCATCCATGTCTCGCTCGACGAACGCACCATCCTGTGGCGCTCGGCCGATATCGAGCAGGAGCGGCGCATCGCCATTTTCGATCTGATCGAGAACAACCGTTTCGCGCCGCAACGCGTACACGCCGATGGCTATAGCGGCCCCTATCGCCTGGCGCTCAGCGTCGAAGAAGGGCGGCTGGTGCTCGCGATCAGCCGCGACGACGGCGCGGCGCTCGAGACGCTGATCCTCTCGCTCGGTCGCTTCCGCCGGCCGATCCGCGATTATTTCGCGATCTGCGACAGTTATTACCAGGCGATCCGCAGCGCGACCCCGGTGCAGATCGAAACGGTGGACATGGCCCGGCGCGGCTTGCACAATCAGGCCGCCGAACTGCTCATCGAACGGCTGGAGGGCAAGATCGAGATCGATTTCGATACCGCGCGGCGGCTGTTCACGCTGATCTGCGTCCTGCACATCAGGGGCTGAGGGGCGATGCAGGGGGCAGGGCGGCGCCGGATCGGCTGGCTGGTTTTTGCGGCGATCGTGCTCGGCGTGGCGGGCGCTGCGAGCTGGTACGGTGTGCAACGCTGGCGGCCATCAGTCGATCGCTACGAGGACCAGGGGCTCGATGTTAGCGACAATGACGGGCCGATCGACTGGTGGACGGTTCGCGCGGCGGGCGCCGATTTCGCCTATCTCCGCGCGACCGTCGGCGCTGACACGCGCGCCGGGCGCTTCGCCGACAATTGGAGGGATGTCCACGGCACCGGGATGCGACGCGGCGCGCTCCACGTCTATTCGCTGTGCGCGCCGGCAGCGGATCAGGCGAACAACTTCAACACCACCGTCCCGCGCGACGCCGATGCGCTGCCCGCCGCGGTGGTGCTCGATTTCCACCCCGATTGCGCCGCGCGGCCCGATCAGAAGTTACTGCTCGATGACATCCGCCGGTTCATGACGATGGTCGAACTCCACACCGGCAAGCCGATGATGATGAAGCTGTCGCGCGATTTCGATGCGACCTATCATATCAGCGCCGGTATCCCCCGTCCGGTCTGGGCGATGCAGAATTTCTTCGCGCCCGGTTACCCCGCGACGCCGTGGCGGATATGGCAGGCGAGCGATCTGCGCCGGGTCGACGGCATTGCGGGACAAGTGGATTGGGATGTAGTGGCGCCATGAATGTGGATCAACGAACGCGCGCGCGGATGATCGCGGCGGCGCGCGATGCGGCGTGCCATGCCCATGCGCCCTATTCCGGGTTCGGCGTCGGCGCGGCGCTGTTGATGAGCGACGGCACGATGGTGACGGGCGCGAATGTCGAGAATGCCAGCTATGGCCTGTCGCTATGTGCTGAAACGGTGGCCGTTGCCACTGCCAGCGCGGCGGGGCGACTGCGCGATGTCGTCGCGGTGGCGGTGATCGGCGGGATGATCGGTACGGACGGCAGGCCCGCCGGCAGCGATCCGGTGAGCCCGTGCGGGCGCTGTCGCCAGATATTGAACGAAGCCGCGCAGATGGGCGGGCGCGACCTGATGGTGCTGTGCGCGGGCGCCCAGGGTGATGCAGTCGCCGAATATATGCTGTCCGATTTGCTTCCTAACGCCTTCGGCCCGGCCGATCTCGGCCTGGCGCCCCGCTGACTCCCCGCCCGCGCTGACCCCGAAAAGAGGTATCGATGCCCATCCTTTCCGACCGCTGGATCCGCGAGCAAGCCCAGACCCACGGTATGATCGAGCCGTTCGTCGAGGCGCAGCGGCGCGAGGGGTGCATCAGCTACGGCCTGTCCTCCTATGGTTATGACGCTCGCGTGTCCGACGAATTCAAGATATTCACCAACATCGATTCGGCGGTGGTCGACCCCAAGGATTTCGCCGCGAACAGTTTCGTCGATCGCAAGACCGATTGCTGCATCATCCCGCCCAACAGCTTTGCGCTGGCGCGAACGGTCGAATATTTCCGAGTGCCGCGCGACGTGCTGGTCATCTGCCTGGGCAAGTCGACCTATGCGCGGTGCGGGATCATCGTCAATGTCACCCCGCTGGAACCCGAATGGGAGGGGCATGTGACGCTCGAATTTTCGAACACGACACCGCTCCCGGCGAAGATCTACGCAAACGAGGGTGCGTGCCAGTTCCTGTTCCTGCAAGGCAACGAGGCGTGCGAGACGAGCTATGCCGATCGTGCCGGCAAATATATGGGCCAGCGCGGGGTTACCTTGCCGCGTCTCTAGTGAAAGGCGTCTGGCGCAGGCGGGCTGATCCGAAATAGGCCTCAGCGCTTCAGACGTCCGCGCCGCAGACAAGGGCGATAACTGACACGTCGCCCGCAAACGAAAAGGGCGGCCCAGCAGGACCGCCCTTCGAGAAACGCCGCACGATCGATCAGAAATCGTTGGCGTAATTCTCGTTGCCGACGAACCCGAGCTTGGTGATCCCCGAGCGCTTGATGACGGCCAGCGTCTTGTCGACCATCTCGTATTTCGCCGCCGGATCGGGCCGGAAATGCAGCTCTGGCTCCGGATCGAGCGTCTTGGTCTGTTCCAGATAGGCCTGCAACGTCACCAGACTGATCGGCGACGCATTCCACAACACCGTGCCGGCAGGATCGATCACGACCTCGTTCTTCACCGGATCAATGATTTTCTGGGGCGCATTGCTGCTGATCGGCAGGTCGACCTTAACCGCGTGCGTCTGCGGCGGGATCGTGATGATGAACATGATGAGCAGAACGAGCATGACGTCGATCAACGGCGTCGTGTTCATTTCCATCATCGGGGCGCCGTCGTCGCGGCCACCGCTCATTGCCATTGGGTGTTACTCCTTCACGCTTGCGCGTATCAATTGTCGGGCGGTCGCGCGTGTGCGGATCAATTATCGGGAACGTCGCGCGCCGGCGGCTGCGAGATGAACCCGACCTTCGGATAACCCGCGATCTGCATCGTGTAGATCGTTCCGCCGATGCACTGATACGGCACGTTCACATCGCCGCGGATGTGCGCCTCAGGCAAGTCGTCGGCGGTGATGTTGGCAGGGCCACCGAGCCGCTTCACGTCTGAAACCATCTTGCTGTACGCCATATCGTACAGTTCCTTGTGCGTCACGCGCGTCAGGTTCCAGTACACAGCGCACCGTCCGCCAGGGTCGAGCGTGACCGACAGCGAGACGTTTTCCGGCTTGGTCGTGGTCGGATCGTAGATCACGTCCGGCAAGGTCAGTTTGACGTTCTGGATCACCACCGGGATGGTGATCAGGAAGATGATCAGCAGCACCAGCATGACGTCCACGAGAGGCGTCGTGTTGATGTCCGACATCGGTGTTTCGGCGGCTTCTCCGCCTACGCTAATCGCCATGAAACGGGCATCCTATGTTCAAATCGTGTCGGCGCCGGAGCGGACCGGCGACGCGGGCCGGGGCAGCGCGTCTGCGCAACCCCGGCACCGTTATGTCTTACGCCTTGGGCGGAACGCCGCCGGTCTGGCCGGCCGTGGTCGTGCCGGTCGACGTGGTCATCGCAGGCTTGACGGGCGCGCCCTTGGCGACCGTCTTGGCCGCAGGACGTACCGCGCCGTTCGAGGCGAGATAGCCGAGCACGTCGTTCGAGAACGAACTGAGGTTCTCGGCGATCGCCTTGTTGCGGCGCTGCAGGTAATTGTAGGCGAGCACCGCCGGAACGGCGACGACGAGGCCGAGCGCGGTCATGATGAGCGCCTCGCCGACCGGGCCGGCGACCTTGTCTATCGATGCCTGACCGGCCTGGCCGATCTTGATCAGCGCGCGGTAGATGCCGAGCACCGTACCGAACAGCCCGATGAACGGAGCGGTCGCGCCGACCGTCGCCAGGAAGGCGAGGCCCGAACCGAGCTGCGAGTTGATCGACGCTTCCGAGCGCGCGAGCGAACCGTGGAGCCAGTCATGTGCCTCGACCGGGTCGGTCAGACGCGCATGCTGGTCCTGCGCGGCCATACCGTCGTCGACGATCTGCTTGTACGCCGAGTTCTTATCGAGCTTGGCAGCACCTTCGCGCAGCGAATTGTTGTTCCAGAAGCTCGCCCGGACGCGCTTCGACTGATTGATGATCTTCTGCTGTTCGAAGAATTTGGTGAACAGGATGAACAATGTGAAGAACAGGAACCCGGTCAGGATGATCGCGACGCTCCACGAGATCACACCGCCCTGGTTGAGCGCGTTGAAAAACCCGTATTGTTCGGCGACATCGTTGGCGCCGCCGGCGGCCAGAATGGTGGTCAACATGTGCTTGGCTTCCCTCTAAATCCTAAAATCTAACGCATTTGGCATGGCGGCACGGGCCGAAACCCGCCCCGATAGTATCATTCGGACGGCAATACCCATCGTACCGGCAGGGTATAGGAGGACTCGATCGGCGATCCGTTCGCGTCCTTTGCCGGCGTGAACCGAACCCTGCTCTTCGAAATACGGCATGTGGCGTCATCGAGATCGCTATTGCCGCTCGACGTTGTAACCGAGCAAGCCGACACACGACCGTCCGTTCCGATGGTCAAATGTGCGACCACGCGACCCTGCGCTTCGG
>JALYTP010000149.1 GCA_030854225.1 Pseudomonadota bacterium | reverse complement strand
CACGAACGGCAGGAGCCCCAGCAGCAATCCGCCGCCCGCACCGCCACCGCCGCCGAAGCTGCGTCCACGCTGATCCTCGACGTTGATGCTGTCGTCGAATTCGTCGAGCCGCATGGCGATGCCCTCCCGCTACCGTGCCTCGGGACTGAATGCGCGGGCGCGCGCGCGGTTGCAAGGCCGCGCGACGCGGGGCAGAGGCTGATCCACCGTACAAGGAGAAGCGCGCCATGTTCCTCAAAGGCAAGACCGCGATCGTCACCGGATCGACCTCGGGCATCGGGCTCGCTTATGCCAAGGCGCTCGCGGCCGAGGGCGCGGCGGTGATGATCAACGGCTTCGGCGACACCGCCGCGATCGAGCAGGAGCGCGCCGCGCTGGAGACGACCAGCGGCGCGCGGGCGCTGTACGATCCCGCCGATATGACCCGGCCCGAGCAGATCGCCGCGATGGTCGATCGCTGCCACGCTGACCTCGGCGGTCCCGACATCCTCATCAACAATGCCGGCATCCAGCATGTGTCCCGGATCGAGGATTTCCCGATCGACAAATTCGACGCGATCATCGCGATCAACCTGTCCTCCGCCTGGCACGCGATCCGCGTCGCGGTGCCGCACATGAAGGCGGCCAAATGGGGCCGGATCATCAACACCGCCTCGGCGCACAGCCTGGTCGCCAGCCCCAACAAATCGGCTTATGTGATGGCCAAGCACGGCATTGCAGGGCTCACCAAGACGATCGCGCTGGAAACCGCGACCGACGGCATCACGGTCAACTGCATCTCGCCCGGCTATGTCTGGACGCCGCTGGTCGAGGCGCAGATCCCCGACACGATGGCGTCGCGCGGGTTGACCAGGGAGCAGGTGATGAACGACGTGCTGCTCGCCGCCCAGCCGACCAAGCAATTCGTCACCCCCGAACAGGTCGCCGCGCTGGCGCTGTTCCTGTGCCGCGACGAGGCGAAGGCGATGACGGGCGCCAACCTGTCGGTCGATGGCGGGTGGACGGCGGCGTGAGCTTGGCATTGCGCGCCGCGCGTGGTTGAGTGGCGGGCATGACGATCGCCCGCCTGCCCTTCGCGCTCACCGCCGCCGCCATGCTGCTCGGCGCGTGCGCGCATCACGCGGGGGTGGCGGTCTGCGCCGACGGGGTGAAGGTGCCGGCGTGGCGCGGCGCGATCACGCCCGGCGATTTCGACCGGCTGCGGCAGCTGCGCACCTCGTTCGCCGATGCGCTGACCAAGGCGAAAGCGGGCGGCGCGAGCGCGCGGATCGCGGCGGAGGGCGAATTGCTCGATCCCGATCGGTCGCTGCCCGATCCCCTGCCGCCCCCCGGCGCGTATCGCTGCCGCACGGTCAAGCTCGGTGCGCACGGCCCGGCGACGCACGATTTCACCGCCTATCCCGCCATGTCGTGCAGCATCGTGCAAGACGGCGACGCGGAGCGGTTCGAGGTCACCGCCGGATCGCAGCGTCCCGTCGGCCTGTTCTATCCCGATGGCTCGGCGCGCGCCGTTTTCCTCGGAACGCTCGAACTGGGCGATGAGCTGACCCCGATCCGCTACGGCCTGGACACCCAGCGCGACATGGTCGGCGCGCTCGACCGGATCGGCGCGCACCGCTGGCGGCTGTCGCTGCCCGCGCCGCATTTCGAATCGCTCTACGACGTGATCGAGATCACCCCGGCGGGCTAAGGCTACGCTGGGCTAGCCCGCCACCACAGCCCGCGCGCGGCCATAAGCGAAATAGACCGCCAGCCCGATCGCGTTCCACACGACGAACGACACCTGGGTGATCTGTTGCAGGCTGGTGAACAGATACAGGCACCCCAGGATCGCCGCCGGCGCGATGACCCAGGCAAGGGGTGTGCGGAACGGACGGCGCGCGCCCGGATCGCGGCGGCGCAGCACCAGCACGCACGTCGCCACCGCGACGAACGCGCACAGCGTGCCGGCATTGGCGAGGCTGGCGATCACGTCGAGCGGGGTCAGCGCGGCGATGATGCTGACGAAGATCGCGGTGACCAGCGTGATCCGCGCCGGGGTGCCGCGCGTGGTGATCTTGGCCAGCGCGGGCGGCAGGAAACCGTCGCGCGCCATGACGAGGAAGATACGGCTCTGGCCGTAGAGGAAACCGAGGATCACGGTCGGCAGCGCGATCGCGGCGGCGGCGGCGACGACGGTCGCGACCTTGCCCTGCCCCAGGCTGCGCAGGATCAGCGCGAGCGGCTCGGCGCTCTTGCCGAACACCTGGAAATGCACCGCGCCCACCGCCGCCGCCGCGACGATCATGTAGATGAAGGTGCACGCGACCATCGATCCGACGATGCCGATCGCCAGATCGCGCTCGGGGTTCTTGGCCTCCTCCGCCGCGGTCGAGATCGCGTCGAAGCCGTAGAAGGCGAAGAAGATGATCGCGGCGGCGCCCATCACCCCGAACTTGACGCCGTGATCGCCCGGCGTGCTGCCATAGCCGTACGGCGCGAACGGATGCAGGTTCGCCGCGTCGAAATGCGGCAGCGCGACGATCACGAACAGTGCCAGCGTCACGATCTTGAGCACGACCAGCGCGGTGTTGATGCGCGCGCTTTCACGCGTACCGAGCGTCAGCAGCCCGGCGACGACGGCGATGATGAACACCGCCGGCACGTTGATACCGAACGCCCCGGTCATGCTCGGCCCGTGCGTCATCGTATCGGGCAAGTCGATCCCCAGCCCGTGCAGGAACCCCACCGCATAACCCGACCAGCCGACCGCGACGGTCGACACCACCAGCGAATATTCGAGGATCAGGCTCCAGCCGACGACCCAGGCGATGATCTCGCCGAGCGCGGCATAGCTGTAGGTGTACGCGCTGCCCGAGGCGGGGATCATCGTCGCCATCTCGGCATAACACAAAGCCGCGCAGGCGCAGATCGCCCCCGCCACCACGAAGCTCAGCAACACCGCCGGCCCGGCGCGGTCCGCACCGACCCCGATCAGCGTCAGGATGCCCGTGCCGACGATCGCTCCCACGCCCAGCGCCATGAGATGCGGCCAGGAGAGCGTGCGGGCGAGGCGCTGGTCGGCGGGCTGCTGATCGCCCGTGACAATGGTTTTCCTGCGCAACAATCCGCCCGACATTGGCACCCCCGCTTTGCTCGTCTAGGGCGGTGATAACAGACGAAACCGGCTTGCGGGAGATATTTGCATGGACATGGCCCTCGATTTCGCACTGGGCGAAACCGCCGACATGATCCGCGAGACGACGCAGCGTTTCGCGACCGACAAGATCGCGCCGCTCGCCGCGAAGATCGACGCCGAGGACTGGTTCCCGGTCGAGCTATGGCCGCAGATGGGCGAACTGGGCTTGCACGGCATCACCGTCGAGGAGGAATATGGCGGGCTCGGCCTCGGCTATCTCGAGCACGTCATCGCGTGCGAGGAGGTGAGCCGCGCTTCCGCCTCGATCGGGCTTTCGTACGGCGCGCATTCCAACCTGTGCGTCAACCAGATCCGCCGCTGGGCCAGCGCGGAGCAGAAGGCGAAATACCTGCCCAAACTCGTCTCGGGCGAGCATATCGGCAGCCTCGCGATGTCGGAAAGCGGCGCCGGATCGGACGTGGTGTCCATGAAGCTGAGGGCAGATCAGGTGCAGGGCGGATACGTCCTCAACGGCACCAAATTCTGGATCACCAACGCGGCCTATGCCGACACGCTCGTCGTCTACGCCAAGACCGGCGAGGGTAGCCGCGGCATCACCACCTTCCTGATCGAGAAGGACATGCCGGGCTTCTCGATCGGGCAGAAGATCGACAAGATGGGGATGCGCGGATCGCCCACGTCCGAGCTGGTGTTCGACGATTGCGAGGTGCCCGAGGAGAACGTCATGGGCCCGGTGAATGGCGGGGTCGGGGTGTTGATGTCGGGGCTCGATTACGAGCGCACGGTGCTGGCGGGCATCCAGCTCGGCATCATGCAGGCGTGCCTCGACGTGGTCCTCCCCTACCTTCGCGAGCGCAAGCAGTTCGGCAAACCGATCGGCGCGTTCCAGCTGATGCAGGCCAAGGTCGCCGACATGTATGTCGCGCTCAATTCGGCGCGGGCCTATGTCTATGCCGTCGCCAAATCGTGCGATGCGGGCAAGACGACGCGGTTCGACGCGGCGGGCGCGATCCTGCTGGCGAGCGAGAATGCTTTTCGCGTCGCGGGGGAGGCGGTGCAGGCGCTCGGCGGTGCGGGCTATACCAAGGACTGGCCGGTGGAACGCTTCCTGCGCGATGCCAAGCTGCTCGATATCGGCGCGGGCACCAACGAGATCCGGCGGATGCTGATCGGGCGCGAGCTGATCGGGGCGGCCTGACGCGCTAGAAGAACAGCTTGCGGATACTGAGCGAGACGGTCCGCCCGACCGGATCGAGATACGCGCCCTGATAGCTGATCGGCACGATCCCCGTCTGGTCGGTCACGCGCTGGCGCGCATCGAATACGTTGCTGACGTTCAGCGACACGCGCAGGCCGGCGGCCCATTTGTGGTTCTTGATGAACGGTAAATTCTGCGAGAAATCGTCGAACAGCCGCACATTGAGCTTCGATAGCGCGCCGAAGCGCAACGCGGTCGGCGCCAGCGGGGTGCCGGCATCGACATGCGTCGCGCTCTGCCAATTCTCGCTGAACCTGATGCCGAGACCGTTATTGGCATATCCGGCCTGTGCCTCGACCTCATGCCGTGGCTGCCCGCCGCCATTGCCCGTCGCGCCGCCGTTCAGCAGGTCGATCGGCAAGCCGCCAGCCTGGAGCGAGACACGGTCGACGAAATGGATCGTGTGATAAACCGCGAGCTGGATGCGCCCGCCCGCCTGCGCGCCGAAACGCCCGCCGCCGCGACCGCCGAAGCCCCGGCGACCGCCGCCGCCCAAACCTTCGCCGCCGAAACCGCCGCGGCTAGGCGCTCCGCCGTTCATCGCGCTGCCATCGGGCTGGGTCGGGGG
>JALYTP010000148.1 GCA_030854225.1 Pseudomonadota bacterium | reverse complement strand
ACGCGCCGGCGACCAGCGGCATCGCGATGGCCGAGGCGTATCTCGGCGACCAGAAGCGCGTCCTTCCCTGCGCGGCCTATGTCGAGGGCCAGTACGGCGTCGATGGCCTGTATGTCGGCGTTCCCTGCGTGATCGGCGCTGGCGGGGTGGAGCAGGTGATCGAGATCGCGCTTGATGACGAGGCGAAAGGCAATCTCAAGGTGAGTGTGGACGCGGTCAAGGAATTGCTGGTGGCGTGCTGGGGGATTGAGGAAGACCTGGCATGATTGGAGTTGTTTTAGCTATTTCTGCTTCGACACCTTCTACGATCGATCGCTTAGACGCGTCCGCCGATCCTGTCCGGGTGTTCGAAAGAATATGCATGGAGGGCGGAGCGTCATTAGCGGGGGGGCTCGCTCAATCTATTTCTTCACGCGATCTCCCTCGAAATATACGACAAAACTATACAGCCGTGACACAGTTGTATTTTAAACTAAATTTATCCAATGGGGTTGCCTATCTTCTTAAAGGTGAATTGAACAAAGGTCGAGCAGAAGGGAAATATTGTATTGTTATTGGTACAGGAGCGTTCCGCGATGCCGCGATAGCCTTAGAAAACTCGACTTCTCCAGTTTTGCGATCTCCAACTGAAATCTCTCAGATTGATAAATTGCCCTATTATGCAGCCTTTGATGGCAGTGGCCGCTATCAGCTAACGGTAGATCGCCTTCCTCGAGGACAAGTTGCCATGACCACGCTGATCCCGGGGCCTGACAACCAAATCTGGTCCTTTTTTAAGAGGCTGAAAGCCGAAGACGCGAAGTTCCGGGTTGCCCATCCAGACAGCAAATTATCAAAGGAAGCGCCGCGCCCATGAGCATCCTCGTCGACAAGAACACCAAGGTCATCACGCAAGGGATGACCGGCAACACCGGCAGCTTCCACACCCAGGCGGCGCTCGATTACGGGACGCAAATGGTGGCCGGTGTCACGCCCGGCAAGGGCGGTACGACACATCTCGGCCTGCCCAATTTCAACACCGTGGCCGAGGCCGTCGCCGCGACCGGCGCGACCGCGTCGGTGGTGTACGTGCCCCCGCCCTTCGCCGCGGATTCGATCCTCGAGGCGATCGATGCCGAGGTGCCGCTGATCGTGTGCATCACGGAAGGGATTCCGGTGCTCGACATGGTCAAGGTCAAGCGCTCGCTCTCGGGCTCGAAGTCGCGGCTGATCGGCCCCAACTGCCCCGGCGTGTTGACGCCGGGCGAGTGCAAGATCGGCATCATGCCGGGTAGCATCTTCAAGAAGGGCTCGGTCGGCGTCGTCTCGCGCTCGGGCACGCTGACCTACGAGGCGGTGTTCCAGACCTCGAACGCGGGGCTCGGCCAGACCACCGCGGTCGGGATTGGCGGCGATCCCGTCAACGGCACCAATTTCATCGACGTGCTCGAACTGTTCCTCGACGACGATGCGACAAAGTCGATCATCATGATCGGCGAGATCGGCGGCGATGCCGAGGAGCAGGCCGCGCAGTTCCTGATCGACGAGGCCAGGCGCGGGCGCAGCAAGCCGATGGCCGGCTTCATCGCCGGCCGCACCGCGCCGCCGGGCCGCCGGATGGGCCATGCCGGCGCGATCGTCTCGGGCGGCAAGGGCGATGCCAAAAGCAAGATCGCGGCGATGGAAGCGGCGGGCATCAAGGTTTCGGCCAGCCCGAGCGAATTGGGCGAAACGTTGTTGGGCGTGTTGAATGGATAAGTAATCCCTCTCCCGCCGGAAGAGGGAGGGAGGCGCAAAGCGCCGGAAGGGTGAGGGCGATGGGCGCTTGTCACCCTCACCTTCCCACCAGCTGGCGCTGGAGGGCCCCTTCCTTTCCCGATGGGAGGGGAGAAGGAGTGCAGTAATGGGCTATGAAGGCCAGGATTTCAGCGAGATCGCCGGCGGCGTAAGTCCGGCGTTCGTCGAAACGCTCTACGCCCGGTTCAAGACCGCGCCCGACAGCGTCGAGCCGGCATGGCGCGGCTTCTTCGAAGGATTGGAAGGCGCGGCGCAAGGCCCGAGTTGGGCCAGCGCGAGCTGGCCACCCGCGACGACCGACGATCTGACAGCCGGCCTCGACCCGACGCAGATGGAGCCTGCGCCGAAGCCCGCGAAAGGCGGCACGCTCAAGGCGGCGCCCGCCGCAAGCCCCTCGCAGGACGCGATCGCCGCCGCCGCGGCGGATTCGATCCGTGCGATGCTGCTCATCCGCACCTACCGCGTGCGCGGCCACATGGCGGCCAATCTCGATCCGCTCGGCCTCTCCAGCCGCGACATGCCGGCCGATCTCAAAACCGAATATCACGGCTTTTCCGACGCCGATGTGGACCGCCCGGTCTATCTCGGCGGCACGCTCGGGCTCGAATGGGCGACGGTGCGCGAGATCGTCGATATCCTGCGCGCCAATTATTGCGGCAATGTCGGCCTCGAATACATGCACATCGCCGATGTCGAGGAACGCCGCTTCCTGCAGGACCGGATGGAGGGCAAGGACAAGGCGATCGAGTTCACCGATCTCGGCAAGAAATCGATCCTCAACAAGGTGATCGAGGGCGAGCAGTGGGAGAAATTCTGCGCGCGCAAATATGTCGGCACCAAGCGTTTCGGGCTCGACGGCGGCGAGAGTATGATCCCGGCGCTGGAAAGCGTGATCAAGTACGGCGGCGCGATGGGCGTCAACGAGATCGTCTTCGGCATGGCGCACCGCGGGCGCCTGAACGTGCTGACCAACGTGATGGCCAAGCCGTTCCGCGTGATCTTCCACGAATTCGGCGGCGGCTCGGACAACCCGGACGATGTGTCGGGGTCGGGCGACGTGAAGTACCATTTGGGTACATCGACCGATCGTGAGTTCGACGGGATCAAGGTCCATATGTCGCTCGTCGCGAACCCCTCGCACCTCGAGGCGGAGGACCCGGTGGTGCTCGGCAAGACCCGCGCGATCCAGACCATCGCCGGCGACCTGACCGAGCACAAGACCGCGCTTCCGGTGCTGATCCACGGTGACGCGGCGTTCGCGGGGCAGGGCATCGTATGGGAATGCCTCGGCTTCTCCGGCATCCGCGGCTACAATACCGGCGGGTGCATCCACTTTGTGATCAACAACCAGATCGGTTTCACGACCAGCCCGCAATTCGCGCGTTCCTCGCCCTATCCCAGCGACGTGGCGAAGGGCGTGATGGCGCCGATCTTCCACGTCAACGGCGACGATCCCGAGGCGGTCACCTTTGCGTGCAAGATGGCGATCGAATTCCGCCAGCGCTTCCACCGCGACATCGTCATCGACATGTGGTGCTACCGCCGCTTCGGTCATAACGAGGGCGACGAGCCGAGCTTCACCCAGCCGCTGATGTATGACCGCATCCGCCAGCACCCTCCTGTGAGCGAGATTTACGGCAAGCGGCTGATCGAGCAGGGCGTGATCGACCGCGCGTGGATCGACGACAATATCAGGCAGTTCACAACCTTGCTGGAGGGCGAGTTCGAGGCCGGCGCGAGCTACAAGCCCAACAAGGCGGATTGGTTCGCCGGGCGCTGGTCGGGGCTCCACGCGCCCGCCGATCCCGAGACGGCACGGCGCAACCTCGAAACGGGCGTGGACAGGAAATTGTTCGACAGCCTCGGCCGCACGCTGACCACCGTGCCGGACAGCATCACGATCCACAAGACGCTCGCGCGCGTGATCGATGCCAAGCGCGCCATGTTCGCATCGGGCGCCGGTTTCGACTGGGCGACGGGCGAGGCGCTCGCGTTCGGGTCGCTGATGTCCGAGGGCTACGGGGTGCGCCTGTCGGGGCAGGATTCAGGGCGCGGCACCTTTTCGCAGCGCCATGCAGTGTGGGTCGACCAGAAGGACGAACATAAATATATTCCGCTCTCGACGATCGAGCACGGCGACGTCGAGATTCTCGATTCGCCGCTCAGCGAATACGGTGTGCTCGGGTTCGAATATGGCTATGCGCTCGCAGACCCCAAGACGCTGGTGATGTGGGAGGCGCAGTTCGGCGATTTCATGAACGGCGCGCAGATCATGATCGATCAGTTCATCGCCAGCGGCGAGGCCAAATGGCTGCGCGCCAACGGTCTGGTGATGCTGTTGCCGCACGGATATGAAGGCCAGGGGCCGGAGCATAGCTCGGCGCGGGTCGAGCGCTTCCTGCAATTGTGCGCGCAGGACAATATGCAGGTCGCCAATTGCACCACCCCAGCGAACTATTTCCACCTGTTGCGCCGCCAGATGCACCGCAGTTTCCGCAAACCCCTGATCGTCTTCACGCCGAAATCGCTGCTGCGTCACAAGCTCGCGGTGTCGAAGGCCGAGGATTTCCAGGGCGACAGCCATTTCCGTCGCCTCCTCTCCGATCCGTCGGCGCCGGCGGAAAAGGACGTGAAGCGGCTGGTGCTGTGCAGCGGCAAGGTCGCCTACGACCTGATCGAGGCGCGCGACGCCACCGGCGACAAGGCGACGGCGATCGTCCGCGTCGAGCAGCTCTATCCCTTTCCGGGCGAGCCGCTTGTCGCGCGTCTCAAGAGGATGGCCAACCTCGAGGAGGTCGTCTGGGCGCAGGAAGAGCCGAAGAACAACGGCGCATGGAGCTTCGTCGAGCCGTTCGTCGAGGGTTGCATGGCGGAGGCGGGGATCAGACCGCAACGCCCGCGCTATGCCGGCCGTGCGGCGTCGGCCTCGCCGGCGACAGGGCTGATGAAGCGCCACCAGCTCGAACAGGCCGCAC
The DNA here is from genome assembly GCA_030854225.1 of Pseudomonadota bacterium. Lineage (GTDB taxonomy): Bacteria > Pseudomonadota > Alphaproteobacteria > Sphingomonadales > Sphingomonadaceae > Sphingomonas. The sequence continues at coordinate 216 of JALYTP010000148.1, read as the reverse complement.
TCGTGGCGGATGCGTTGGGGCATAACGTGCGCGAGGAAGTGCGACGGACGAAGAAGGGGTAATCGCTCATCAGGCTGTTCCCCGGCAAAGGCCCGGGTCCAGTTGCGCGAGCGGAAGTGATGAAGCGCAGCGTCCGATCGTCGGTCGCTCGCGCAACTGGCCCCCGGCTTTCGCCGGGAACGAGGGATGAAGATGGCAACCGAAATCACCGTGCCC
>JALYTP010000147.1 GCA_030854225.1 Pseudomonadota bacterium | reverse complement strand
GCGGATGCCGATCCGGCGGCGGACGGGATCGATTCCGATCCGGGCGAGGCGGGCAGCGCGCGTCGCGGCTGGTGGCAGCGCACCTTCGGCCAGTGAGGGAAAAGGGGCGCCGGCACTCCCCGCGCCCCTTCACCGGCGGTTCAGCCCGATCGGGCGATGAGGTGACGCTCGCCGGGGCGGCGGCATTGTATCGCCCGGCAAAGCGGCGGATAATGGTGACATGAAACGGCTCATCGCGGCGTTCGCCCTCTCGCTCCTGCTCTGGGTCCAGCCGGCGGCGGCGCAGTCGATCCTGCGCGATGCCGAGACCGAGGCGATGTTCGCCGACATGTCGCGCCCGCTGATCCTCGCGGCGGGCCTGTCGCCCCGCAACGTCAAGGTCGTCCTGCTCAACGACGATTCGATCAACGCGTTCACCGCCGGCGGCCAGACGGTCTACGTCAATGCCGGGCTGCTCAAGGCGGCGGACAATGCCAACCAGGTGCAGGGCGTGATCGCGCACGAACTGGGCCATGTGGCGGACGGTCACATGATTCTTTCTGATGCCGGCGCGAAACCAGCGATCGGCATTTCATTGCTCTCGATGGTGCTGGGCCTCGCGGCGATGGCGGCGGGCGCGGGCGATGCCGGGGCGGGCATCCTGGCGGCGGGGCAGACCGCGGCGGGGTATAATTACGCTGCCTACAGCCGCGTACAGGAGGCGACCGCGGACGCGACGGGCGCGAAATTCCTGCGCGAATCGGGCATCACCGGCAAGGGCATGCTCGATTTCTTCAAGAAATTGCAGAACGAGGAATATGCCTACGGCCTGCAGAACATCGACAAATACGCGCAGAGCCACCCGCTGTCGGGCGAGCGCATCGCGAACCTGACCGCCGACATCAAGGCGTCGCCGGCGTACAACATCAAGCCCGACGCGGCGCTCGACGAACGCTTCAGGCGCATCAAGGCGAAGCTGCAGGGCTATATCGGCACGTATCAGGAAACGCTGAACATCTACCCCGAGACCGACCAGTCGATCTACGCGCATTACGCCCGCGCTTATGCCTGGCACAAAGCGGGCTATCCCAAAAAAGCTGATGCGGAGGCGAACGCCTTGGTCGCCGCCGCCCCGACGGACCCGTATTTCCTCGAGATCAAGGGGCAGATCCTGCTCGAGGCGGGCAGGCCGAAGGACGCGATCGCGCCGCTGCGCCAGGCGACCGATCTGTCGCGCAACTCCCCGCTGATCGCTACGACCTATGGCCACGCGCTGATCGCGACCGAGGACAAGACCAATTACCCCGAGGCGATCAAGGTGCTGCGCTCGGCGGTGGCGCGCGACGACGACAATCCGTTCGCCTGGTATCAGCTCGGCACCGCGTATGAGCTGACCGGCGACGAGCCGCGCGCGATGCTGGCGACGGCGGAAACGGCGAGCCTGAACGGCGACGTGCGCACCGCTGCCTTCACCGCCCGGGGCGCGTTGCAGGGCCTGCCGCCCAATTCGTCCGACTGGATCCGCGCGCAGGATATCGCGCTCACCGCCCAGAACGAAATGGACGACAACCCGAGCAAATATAAGCACAGGCGATGAACATCATGAAAGGACCAGGCGCCTTGGCGCTCGGCGCGGTGGCGCTGGTATCGGCGGCGATCGGCGGCGCGTTGTTCTGGGGTGGGGAACATTATGCGCGCGCCGACGGGGCGGCGTCGTCGGTGACGGCGGCGGGCGCGCGCGCCTATCTGCTCGATCATCCCGACATGATCCCCGACGTGATCGATACGCTGCGCCAGCGCGCCGCGGGCAAGGTGATCGCGGCGAACCGCGCCGCGATCCTCCAGCCCTATGCCGGTGCCTGGGCCGGCAATCCGAAGGGCGACGTCACGATCGTCGAGTATTTCGATTACAATTGCGGTTATTGCCGCGCCAGCCTGCCGGTGATCCAGTCCCTGCTGGCGAGCGACCCCGGCCTGCGTATCGTCTACCGCGAGCTGCCCGTGCTCAGCCCGGAAAGCGGCGATGCGGCAAAGCTCAGCCTGGCGGCGGCGCGACAGGGCAAGTTCATGGCGTTCCACCGCGCGATGTATGCCGGCGGCCAGATTACGCCAGCCAGCATGGCGCAGGCGGTGAAGGCGGCGGGGGTCGATCCGGGCAAGCCCGCGCCCGATGCGGTCGACGAGATCAACCGCAACATGGCGCTGGCGCGCGACATGGGCGCGACGGGCACGCCGAGCTGGGTGATCGGCGATCACGTCATCTCCTCCGCGCTGCCGCTCGATGAGTTGCAGAAATTGATCGCCGAGGTGCGCGCCGCGCGGCACTGATCCTTGTCCCTGGCGGGCCGCATGCCTACGTGCGGCGCAGCAAGGGGGCTTCATGCAGACCATTCTCTCCGTCGCCGGGGTTTCCAAGACCTACGCCTCGGGCGCCCGCGCGCTCGAACCGGTCGATCTGGATATCCGCAAGGGCGAGATTTTCGCGCTGCTCGGGCCCAACGGCGCGGGCAAGACGACGCTCATCTCGATCATCTGCGGCATCGTCACCCCTTCGTCGGGCACCGTGACGGTGATGGGGCACGATGCGATCGCCGAATTCCGCACCGCGCGGCGCCTCATCGGGCTGGTCCCGCAAGAGCTGTCGGTCGACATGTTCGAGACCGTGCGCGCCACGGTCCGCTTCAGCCGCCGCCTGTTCGGTCGCCCGGCGAACGACGCCTATCTCGAACAGGTGCTGAAAGATCTGTCGCTATGGGACAAGCGCGACGCCAAGATCATGGAGCTGTCGGGCGGGATGAAGCGCCGCGTGCTGATCGCCAAGGCGCTCTCCCATGAGCCCGACATCCTGTTCCTCGACGAGCCCACCGCTGGCGTCGACGTATCGCTGCGCCGCGACATGTGGCGGCTGATCGCGAAGCTGCGCGACAAGGGCACGACGATCATCCTCACTACCCATTATATCGAGGAGGCCGAGGAAATGGCCGACCGCGTGGGGGTAATCGACAAGGGCAGGCTGGTGCTGGTCGAGGACAAGGCGGCGCTGATGAAGAAGCTCGGCAAGCGCCAGATGCTCATCTCGCTCAAGGAGCCGATGCGCGATATTCCCGCCGCGCTCGCCGGCTGGCCACTGACGATCGAGAACGAGGGAAAGCGCCTGAAATACATCTTCGAGGCCGAGGACGAGCGCATCCCCGAACTGCTCGCCGGGCTGGGCGAGGCGGGCATCGCCTATACCGATCTCGAGACGCACAAATCGAGTCTCGAGGATATCTTCGTCGATCTCGTCGAGAAGAAGGAGGTCGCGTGATGGGTTCGTTCACCTCCTTCCACCGTCATCCCCGCGAAGGCGGGGATCCAGACACACCAGCGGCACCGCTCGTGCCTCACCGTCAGCCAATCTGGGTTCCCGCCTCCGCGGGGGTGACGGTGTTGAGCGAAGGCCAAGGGGGAGCATCCGCATGACCACCATCACGACAGCCCCGCGCGCGCCGCTCATCAACACCCATGGCATCTGGGCGATCTACCGCTTCGAGATGGCGCGCGCGCTGCGCACCCTGTGGCAGAGCCTCGTCACCCCGGTCATCACCACCAGCCTCTATTTCATCGTCTTCGGCGGTGCGATCGGCAGCAAGATGACCAGCGTCGGCGGGGTCGGTTACGGCAGCTTCATCGTGCCCGGGCTCATCATGCTCTCGCTGCTCACGCAGAGTATCTCGAACGGATCGATCGGCATCTACTTCCCCAAATTCACCGGCACGGTGTACGAACTGCTCTCCGCCCCTGTCTCGCCGATGGAGATGGTGATCGGTTATGTCGGTGCCGCGGCGACCAAGTCGGTCGTGCTCGGGCTCATCATCCTCGCCACCTCGGCGCTGTTCGTGCCGCTGCACGTCGAACACCCGCTGGCGATGGCCGCGTTCCTGATCCTGACGAGCGTGACCTTCAGCCTGTTCGGCTTCATCATCGGCGTGTGGGCCAAGGGGTTCGAGCAATTGAACTTCGTCCCCGCGCTCCTCATCACCCCGCTGACCTTCCTCGGCGGCGCGTTCTACTCGATCGACATGCTGCCCCAGCCGTGGCGCACGGTCAGCCTGTTCAACCCGGTAGTGTATCTGGTCAGCGGCTTCCGCTGGAGCTTCTTTGGCAAGGGCGACGTGAGCGTCGGGGTGAGCCTGGGCGTGACGGCGGTGTTCCTGGTGGCGTGCCTGGGCGCGGTGGTTTGGATTTTCAGGACCGGATGGCGGTTGAAGAATTGAAATTTAAAATCCAGTTTGCGCGGCATTATTGGTTCTGTCCTACACAATCAGATTATGTCACATCTGATTTGGTTGGAGAGATGGTCGTTTCGATGATCCAAGCACGGGATTTTGCGGCAAAATTGGCGCGGCGCTTTATGCATGCCCCATTCTGGCTATAAAAATCCGTTGCAAAACGCCGTGAAATCGGCGCAATTAATCCCTACTTAAAGGGTTCGTGCACCGATTTTCGTTAAACGGTGCATGTTTGAGGAGTAGCACCGATGGGCATTGAGAAGCGAAACATGGTCACGGCGCAAACTGGCGCACCCTTTCGCATGCATGCGATTTGGTGAACCCTAGAACTGATTGCTCGTTTCAAAAATTCTGATCCAAGATGCGCTCCGGTGAACTCCGGACGCGATGGAGAACTGTTATGACTGATGAAAATCGCGATACGGACGCGTTTGCCAAATTGATTGAGAGTCTGGATATCCAGCTTTCGCAAAGCGCAGATGGAGTATACACCGTTTGCAGCACTCAAGAGCCTCTGTTCTGCTTTGATGGAGATAGCAGGGAGGAATTGGGCGTACAGGTGGTGCGTACGCTAGTGTCTTACGCCAAACACTTTCTGCAAATCGACGTCACTGGTGGAGTGACGGAAGCGCAGCCGATCGCTGCGTCGCCGCTGCCTGTCGAGCGCTCCACCCCGGTAGCGAGATTAAAGCCGGTTTTTGATTTGGCAGCCTGATGCCTTGGGCC
>JALYTP010000146.1 GCA_030854225.1 Pseudomonadota bacterium | reverse complement strand
CCGTGATGGTCAACGCGGGCCTGCGCGACGATGTCGCCGCGCTGGAGACGACGGGGGCCGACGGCATCGGGTTGTTCCGAACCGAGTTCCAGTTCCTCGTTTCCTCCACGCTGCCGCAGCGCGAACGGCAGCAGCGACTGTACCGCGACGTGCTCGACGCGGCTGGCGACAAGCCGGTGATCTTTCGCACGGTCGATATCGGCGGTGACAAGGCGCTGCCCTATCTCGCGCAGGACGAGAGTGACGAGAACCCGGCGATGGGCTGGCGCGCGCTGCGTCTCGCGCTCGATCGGGGCGGGTTGATGAAAGCGCAGGCGCGCGCATTGCTGGAGGCGGCGGCCGGGCGGACGCTGTCGGTGATGTTCCCGATGGTGTCGGAGGCGTGGGAATTCGACGAAGCGCGCGCGCTGTTCGAGGCGCAGCGCGCGCATCTCGGCGCCCGGGGCAAGAAACTGCCGACCGAAATTCGCTACGGGGCGATGCTCGAGGTGCCCGCCCTCGCCGAACAGCTCGATCTGCTGCTCCCGACGATCGATTTCCTATCCGTCGGCACCAACGATCTGACGCAATTCCTGTTCGCCGCGGATCGCGCCAACCCCAAACTTGCCGAACGCTATGACTGGTTGTCGGTATCGATCCTGCGGTTTCTCAAGCGCGTGGTCGCGCCGTGCCACGCGGCCGGGGTGTTGCTGGCGGTGTGCGGAGAGATGGGCGGCCGTCCGCTGGAGGCGATGGCGCTGATCGGGCTCGGCATCGATCGCTTGTCGATCACCCCCGCAGCCGTCGGCCCGATCAAGGCGATGCTGCGCTCGCTCGATCGCACGGCGATCGTCGCGCGCATGGACGACCTGATCGCGCATCCCCAGCGCGACATGCGGGGCGCCCTGCTCGAATGGGCGACGGCGCAAGGCGTCGAACTGGCTTGATCGTCTGACGGATGGTGGCGAGCAGGCGTTGACTCACGCCCACGGCTGGCCGAAACCGTAACGAACAAGGCGGGTCCACCGGGCCGAATAAGCCCGCCGGAGAAATGCATGACCGACCCCGATCCCGGCGATGAAGCGACCCTTTTTCCCAAGACAGCGGGGGAACGGCTGCGCGAAGCGCGTGAGGCGCAGGGCCTGTCGCTGGCGGAGATCGCCGCACGTACCCGCGTTCCGCGGCGCCAGCTCGAGGCGATCGAGAATTCGGATTATGCCAAAATTCCCTCTGCCACCTATGCGGTCGGTTTTGCCCGCGCCTATGCGAGGGCCGTGGGCGCCGATGAAGTGGCGATCGCGCGCGAAGTGCGGGGGGTCAACGACCGCGCGGTGCATCGGACCGAATATGAGGCGTACGAGATCAGCGAACCGGCGCGTGTGCCGACGCGCGGGGTTGCGCTGTTCGGCCTAGCGATCGCGGTAGTAGTGCTGATCGGGATCGGCGTTTGGTACGGCACCGGCTGGTTTCGCGGCGACGAGCGCGGCGCACCGTCCCCCGTAAGTCAGACCGTACCCGCTGCCGTGCCGGACGGTGTTTCCGCGCGGCCCGCAACCGGCGGCCAGGTGAGGTTGACGGCGACGTATGGCTGAAGGTCTACGACGCAACCGGCAAGGTGTTGTTCGAAAGCACACTGAAGACTGGCGATCATTATGATGTTCCCGCCGATGCGAAAGGCCCGATGATCAATGTCGGCCGGCCCGACCAGTTGCAGATCACCGTCAACGGCAGCGCGGTCCCGCCGCTCGGTGACGGCGGCCATGCGCTCAAAGATGTCGGGATCAGCGTCGCAGCGTTGACGGCGCGCACTGTGAAACCCTCGCTGGTCGCCGCGCCAGCGGTTACGCCGATCGCAACGCCGCCCACGCCGGTCGCCAGCCCAGTCCGTATTTCGAGGAGGCCCGTTGCCTCGCCTGCGCGCGGCGCCGCAGCCGGGATACCGGCCGCCGCGCCGCTCAATATCGCTGCGCCACCTGTCGTTCCGGCACCCACCACGGGTAACACCGCGCCGTAAAGACTGGCGACAGGATGGCAGGTTCGGCTATGCAGGATAATCGATCGCACCTGGGGGGCGTCATGCGTCGTTTTTTGATGACCGCAATGCTGGCGGCGGGGCCTGTGGCTGCCGCGGTACTGCCGGTCGCAGCGACGGCGCAAACACAGGTCGAGGGCCGGGTGGACCGCCTCGAATCCGAAATGCGCGCGGTGCAGCGCAAGGTCTTTCCGGGTGGCGCAGGCCAGGCCATCGCGCCCGAGAACAGCCCGCAGGCGCCCGAGCCGATCGTGCCGGGCAGCCCGTCCAACGGTGCCGTCACGGATCTCAGCGCGCGTGTCGATGCACTCGAATCGCAACTCGCCCGGTTGACGGGGCAGGTCGAGACGACGGGGCACCGCGTACAGCTGCTCGAAGAGTCGTTCGCGGCCTATAAGCGCGCGACCGACGTGCGGCTCAAGTCCCTGGAAGGCGGCACGGCGGTGATCGCTGGCGGCACCACCGACGATCCGGCGCCGATCGCGCCGGGCAGGGCGACCGCCAAACCCAACCCCAAGGCCGAGATCGGCAAAGCGGATGCGTCGAAGGTCGCCAAGGATCCGGCACGCGGGGCCAAGATCGCCGCGATCGAGAAACCCTCGAGCGGCGATGCCGGCGAGGACGCCTACCTTTACGGCTATCGCCTGTGGGCAGCGAAACTGTATCCCGAAGCCGAAACGCAGCTGAAATCGGTGATCGCCACCTATCCGACACACAAACGGTTGAGCTATGCGCGCAATCTGCTCGGCCGGTCGTATCTCGACGAGGGGACGCAGACGGGTGACCGCGCCGCGGTGAAGAATGCGGCCAACACCTTCCTCGAAAACTATCAGAAGACCCCCGATGGCGACCGTGCGCCGGAAAGCCTCTATTTCCTGGGCCAATCGCTCAACAAGCTCGATGCCGCCTCGGGCGCGTGCCGCGCCTATGACGAACTGGGCCGGGTCTATGCCGACAAGCTGACGCCTGACCTGAAGCTCAAGGCCGCCGCTGGCCGGGTCGAGGCCAAGTGCAAATGATGCCGCGATGACGGATGCCGGGTCGGCGCCCGATGTGGCGCCGGACAAGGCACTGCTCACGCGATTCCGGACCGACCTGTCCAGCCTGTGCGACGTGGCGACCGATAGGGTTCTCGTTGCCGTATCGGGTGGGCCGGATAGCCTCGCGCTGCTGTTGCTAGCTCACGCAGCGCTCGGTGATCGCTGCACCGCCGCCACGGTAGACCACGGTCTGCGCGCCGAATCCGCCGACGAGGCCTCGTTCGTGGGAGCGATCTGTGTCGCGCGCGGGATCGATCACACCGTCCTGACCGCGCCGCTGCCGGACCGCGCCGGCCGCACCGCCAACGTCTCGACGCGGGCGCGGGCGCTGCGCTACGCGCTGCTCGCGCATCATGCCAAGGCGATTGATGCCAGCGCCATCGCCACCGCGCATCATGCCGACGATCAACTCGAGACGATGATCATGCGGCTTAACCGAGGCGCGGGGATCGCCGGGGTGGCCGGCATCCGGGCGCGACGCGGCGCGGTGATCCGGCCACTTCTCGGCTGGCGCCGGGCCGAACTGGCCGCGATCGTTGCGGCGTGCGGTCTGATCGCCGTGACTGATCCGTCGAACAGCGATGCGCGGTTCGATCGTGCCCGCCTGCGCGCGGCGCTCGTCGGCGTGGACTGGCTCGGCGTGGATCATTGGGCGGCCAGCGCGCGCGCCCTGGGGGAGGCCGATGCGGCGCTGAACTGGGCGGCCGATTATCAGGCGCTGCGGCGTTGCACCTTCGGCGCGTCGGAGGCGACGTTCGATCCGGCCGGCCTGCCCAAGGTACTGGTCCGACGATTGGCCGAGCGATGCTTGCGCCACATCGATGCTGCGATCGAGATCCGAGGATCGGCCTTGTCGACCTTGCTCGCCGTGCTCGCGAATGGCCAGACGGCCACGCTCGGTGCGGTGATGGTGCGTGAAAATGGCGGTATCTGGCGATTTTCAGCGGCTCCGGCGCGCCGATCACACTGATCGACGCTTGTTCCATTGCCATTAACCCGGCTCGCCTTATCTTAGGCGGTGAAAGGTACGGCGCGGCAATGAACGAGAACGACAAGCCTGGTCCCGAAAATGGCGGCCCCAACCCCTGGATGAAGAACCTGTTGATCTGGGTTGGCGTCCTGGCGGCGTTGGCGCTGTTCGCGACGATGATCGACAGCCGCAGCCAATCAGCCGGGGTATCGGAAACCCCCTATTCGACCTTCCTCAACAAGGTGGATGAGGGTTCGGTGAAGGACGTTAGCATTGCTGGCGCGAACATCAACGGCACCTATTCGGACGGATCGAAGTTCCGCACCTACGCGCCGTCCGATCCGCAGCTGACCGATCGCCTGCGCGCGCACAGCGTGCAGATCACCGCCAAGCCCGAGGAAGGCGCACCGTTCTGGATGCTGCTCCTCTATCAGGGGCTGCCGTTCCTGCTGATGATCGGGCTGATGGTGTTCGTCTGGCGCCAGATGCAGAAGGGCGCCGGGTCGGGCGCGATGGGCTTCGGCAAGAGCCGCGCGCGGATGCTGACGCAGAAGGAGGGGCGGGTGACGTTCGATGACGTTGCCGGCATCGACGAGGCGCGCGAGGAATTGCAGGAGATCGTCGAATTCCTGAAGGATCCGACCAAGTTCGCGCGGCTGGGGGGCAAGATCCCCAAGGGCGCGCTGCTGGTCGGATCGCCCGGCACCGGCAAGACGCTGCTCGCGCGCGCCATCGCGGGCGAGGCGGGGGTGCCATTCTTCACCATCTCCGGCTCGGATTTCGTCGAGATGTTCGTCGGCGTCGGCGCGAGCCGCGTGCGCGACATGTTCGAGCAGGCCAAGAAATCCGCCCCGTGCATCGTCTTCATCGACGAGATCGACGCGGTCGGCCGGCACCGTGGCGCAGGCCTCGGCAACGGCAATGACGAGCGCGAGCAGACGCTGAACCAGCTGCTGGTCGAGATGGACGGCTTCGAGGCCAACGAAGGCATCATCATCATC
>JALYTP010000145.1 GCA_030854225.1 Pseudomonadota bacterium | reverse complement strand
GGGGACGATCGGCGTGATGCTGATCGAAGCTGCCGGCATCGGCGACGCCGCGATCGATGCGCTGCTGCCGGCGATCGCGGCGGCCGCGCGCGCGCGACACGCCGAGCGTGATCAGCGTGACACCGCGCCAGATCGATCCGGTCGCGGCGCACATGCTGGGCGGCGGGGTCGATATCCTGTGCGAACCCGATCTGGCCGATCGGCTGGCGACCGTGGTGGTCGCGCTGGCGCCCGGTGGTCGCGACGCGGTGCTCCACGATGTCGGTCGCGATGCCGAGGTGGTGCGGTTGCAACGGCTCAACGATGAAGTGGCGCGCATCGCGGAAACCCTGGCTCGGCTCACCCGCGAAGGGCCCCGCGCCGGTGTTGCATCCCGCGCCCCGGCGGTATCCGATCGGGCGCTCGATTATGCGCCGCCACCACTGGCGGACGTACCGGCGATTTCCGCGCGTGATCTGCGCGCGGCGATCCAGTCGCGCCGGCTGCGCGACAAATTCCTCCCCGCCGGACTGTTCGAGGATCCGGCATGGGACATGTTGCTCGATCTGTTCGCCGCCGAGATCGAGCGCGCGCAGGTATCGGTGTCGAGCCTGTGCATCGCCGCCGCCGTCGCGCCGACAACCGCGCTACGCTGGATCGGCAAGTTGACCGAGGCGGGGCTGCTCGAGCGCGAGGCCGATCCGTTCGATCGCCGCCGTGTGTTCATGGCGCTGAGCGAGCGCGCCCGCGCGGGGCTCCGGCGCTATCTGGGCGCGGTGCAGGCAGCCGGGCTGCCGATCGCGTAAGGCTTGCCGTGGCGGCGCGGTTTTGGCATGCGCAGCCCGCGCGGGGCGCTTAGCTCAGTTGGTAGAGCATCTCGTTTACACCGAGAGGGTCGGCGGTTCGAGCCCGTCAGCGCCCACCACCGCGCAAGTGACGAGACGAAATAGTGGAGCTATTTCGCACGTCGCCAAGCGCGGCCAGCGCGGCGTTGCCGCGACCGACGGCACAGAATTTCGCTACAATGCGCGCACCAGCCGAACCGCGCGCGCGATCCACGCCGGGTCCGCGACCACCTGCTGCCGCGCCCCCGCGCCGAGCGGCAGAAGTTGCAGCTTGCCCTCCCCCGCCGGATCGCGCCCGATCAGCCGCCCGAACACGAAGCGCCCCGCCGGGCGCGGCACCAGCACGTCGCAATTGAGCGCGGTCGCGAACGCGGCTGGGATCAGCCGTTCGCACCAGATCTCGTCACCCGCGCGGTAATCGCCGATCCCCGTCGCGACGGTCACCGCGACCAATCCCGGCGTCGCGACGGGCGGCGCGATCGCGCCAGGATGCCGCGGGGCATGCGCGCCGCTACCGTCGAGCACCGCGGCAACCCCGACACTTCCCCGGTCGGGCAAGGTGACGAGGTCGGCAGCGGTCACCTCCAGCGCGGCAGCGATACGGTTGAGCCAGTCGACCGAAACGGTGCGGGTGCCCGTCTCGAGCCGCCCGATCGTCTGCGCGGTGGTGGGCGGGGTGCACGCCTTGGCGACATCGTCGAGCGTCAAGCCCTTGGCGCGGCGCACTTCGCGAATGCAGGTGATCATACGGCCTCATTCATAACCAGATCGGTTTAACACTGTCCTACAAACAAGCCATCATGGCAAGCAATGTCGCGAATCGACGGCGGAGGAGCGGATCATGCGCGAATTGGTGGAATGCGAGATCGACGGCCAGGGCATCCTCCTGCCCAATACCGGCAAGCGGAAGCGGCGGCGCAGTGTGACGGTAAATCTCGCCGAATCGCCGCTCGGCTGGCTCCGGGCGCGCGGGCTGGTCGATGCGCGGCAGTTCGAGGCGGGCGAACGGCTGCGCGCCGATTACGAAACCGCGTCGCTCGGCCCGCGCGTGACGATGCGCTGGGAGGGCGCGCGCGTTGATGGCGGGGGCGGCGACCAACTCGACCCGACCCTGGCGCAGATCTCGGCCAAACGCCGCTTCGATGCCGCGATCGACGCCGCCGGGCGCGGTCTCAACGACGTATTGTGGCGCGTGGTGTGTGCGGGCGAGGGGTTGCCAGCCGCCGAGCGCGGGCTCGGCTGGCCAGCGCGATCGGGCAAATTGGTGCTGGGCTTCGCGCTCGACCGGCTCGCCGATCATTACCGGCTGGGGTGAGCGCTTTAGCGTTCGTTCAGATAATAGCGATCGGTCGCGGTGAGCTTGTCGTCGAGCCGATAGACGATCGGCTGCCCGGTGGGGATTTCGAGGCTGGTGATCTCATCGTCGGGGATGCCGGAGAGATGCTTCACCAGCGCGCGCAGCGAATTGCCGTGTGCGGAGATCAGCACGCGCTCGCCGTCCTTCAGCGCCGGGGCGATCCGCCCCTCCCAATAAGGCAGCACGCGCGCGATGGTGTCTTTCAGGCTTTCGGCCACGGGCACCGCGATCTCGGCATAGCGGCGGTCCCGCGACAGATCGTATTGGCTGCCCGGTGCCAGCGGTGGCGGCGGCACGTCGAAGCTGCGGCGCCAGATACGCACCTGTTCCTCGCCATGCTCGGCCGCGGTCTCGGCCTTGTTAAGGCCGGTCAGCGCGCCGTAATGGCGTTCGTTCAGCCGCCAGTCCTTCTCGACCGGCAGCCACAACCGCCCCATCGCCTCGAGCGCGAGGTCGAGCGTCTTGATCGCGCGCGTCTGGAGCGAGGTGAAGCACCGGTCGAAATCCAAGCCCTTCGCCGCCATCAGTTCGCCCGCCGCCTTCGCCTCGGCCGCGCCTTTTTCCGTCACATCGACATCCCACCAGCCGGTGAAGCGGTTTTCGAGATTCCATGCCGACTGGCCGTGGCGGATCAGGACGAGCGTGGGCATGGGCGACTTCCTTGCGGCAGGTGCGCCGTGTCTGTAGCGCGTCAGAGGCGGGGGACAAGACAGGAGAGACACCGTGGCGATCGTAAGACAGAGCATCGTGTATCAGGGCCCGGGCGGCCCGTTCGAGGGCGTAATCGCCTATGATGCGGAGGTCGAGGCGGCGCGACCGGCGGTGATGATCGTGCCCAACGTGCTCGGCCAGAAGCAGGCGGACGACGACATCGCCGAAAGGCTGGCGCGGCTGGGCTATGTCGGCTTTGCCTGCGACGTGTTCGGGCAGGGCGAGCGCGGCAGTTTCGACCAGCCCGATTATGCCCGCTACATGAACGCGCTCAATGCCGACCGCGCGCTGTTAAGGGACCGTTTGCAGGCGTCGCTCGATACGCTGAAAGGGTTTGCTTTCGTCGATCCGGGCAAAGTCGCGGTCTATGGTTATTGCTTTGGCGGCAAATGCGCGCTGGACATGGCGCGCGCCGGGCTGGACGTGCGCGGGGTGGTGTCGTTCCACGGCGTGTACGACCGGCCCGATTACGCGACCGTCATGCCGATCGCGCCCAAGGTGCTGGTGTGTCACGGCTGGGACGATCCGGTCGGGCCGCCCGATAAGGTCGTCGCGCTTGGCAGGGAGCTGACCGACGGCAAGGCCGACTGGCAGATCCACGCTTACGGCAATGCCGGCCACGCCTTTACCGATCTCGACCGCAAGGACGGGCCGAGCGTGCGCCTCGGCGTCGCCTATGAGGAGAGCGCCGACCGGCGGAGCTGGGAAGCGGCGAAGGATTTCCTCGCCGAACTGTTCGTGTGAGAAGCTAGAGGTCGATCGTCATGAACAGGTTGTGTGGGCTGGCCGGATAGCCGCCGAACGCGTCGCACACCGTGAAGCCGTAGCGTTCGTACATCGTGATCGCGGGCGCGAACATCGGCGCGGTGCCGGTTTCCAGGCTGAGCCGGGTGAAGCCCCGATCGTGCGCCACGCCGACGATATGATCGAGCAACGCCCGCGCCACCCCCTTGCCGAGGTGCGCGGGCGCCGTGCGCATCGATTTGAGTTCGGCATGATACGCGTCGATTCCTTTGAGCGCGCCGATGCCCAGCAACGTCTCGCCGTCCCACGCCGCGAAGAAGAAGACGCCCGACGCCGCCAACCCGTTCGAATCGAGCGAATGCGCGTTGCATTCGGGCGTCGTCGATCGCGATTCGTCGCGGTGGTGGCGGATCAGCGCCTCCACCCGTGGATCGCCAAGCCCGCCTTCCCGAATATCCATCAGATCGTCTCGATCACTTCGGCGATTGTCTCGAGGCAGGCATGCGCCAGCCACTTCGATCGCTCGGGGCTCCAGCCGAACGCGGCGTCGGCGTTCGGATCATGATCCTTGAACGGCATCTCCAGCGTCATCGCCACCGCGCCGAAGCGTTCGGCGAGCTGGTTGGTCGACATGCTGAGATTGGCCTTGCCCGGCGCCGATTTGTCATACCCCTGCTCGGTCTGGAAATCGGGGGTGCGCGCCGCCAGCCGCTTGCCGAAATCGTAGAATTTCGCGCCCAGTTCGTCGGTCCAGCGCGGGATGCCTTCGAATCCGGCGAGGAAGTTGGCCGGAATCGCCTCGTCGCCGTGGACGTCCATCGCCAGCGCGACACCGGTTTCATCCATCGTATCGCGCACGCACAACACTTCGGGCGATTTCTCCAGCGACGGCGCATGCCATTCGCGGTTCAGATTCACCCCCACGGCATTCGTGCGCAAATGCCCGCGAAAGGTGCCGTCGGGGTTCATGTTTGGCACGACGTGGAAGGTGCACTTCGCCAGCAGCGTAGCCGTCGTCGAATTGCCGGCGTCGGTCAGCATCTCCAGCGCGCCCTCCATCCACCATTCGGCCATGCTTTCGCCGGGGTGTTGGCGGGCATAGAGCCACACCTGCTTCGGGCCCGATCCGATGCGGAAATAATCGATCGCGCGGCCTTCGATCGAGGTGCCGATCTGGCGGTGCGTCACCCCCGGCTGCACCGCAGTCGCCGCAACCAGCGCATCGTGGCGCTCCATCGTATAGGGCGCGAAATAGGCGAACCACACCAGCTCGCTATCGACGGCATGGGTCCATTCGAGCACCCCGTCGACATAGCCCGTCTCGGTCATCCGCCAATCGATCCGGTCGGTCGAGACGCGCGCCTTGTATCCCGGCCAGCCGAACGGATAGGCCGAGCCACCCGC
>JALYTP010000144.1 GCA_030854225.1 Pseudomonadota bacterium | reverse complement strand
CCTCGGCCATGTGGCGGAGTTCGTCGTCGGCATCCTCGGTCATCATCGTCAGCGTCGCCGCCTCGGCGCGCAGCCGGCGGACATTGGCGGCGGCGACCGCGACCGGCTCGATCTCGGCATATTCCTTGGACACCGCGACGAACCGGTCGGAGGGCAGATTGCCGGTCGCCATCTGCGCCTGCAACTCATCCCGCCGCGCCTCGATCTGCGCGATCCGGTTCGGAGAGATGGAGGTCATTCGGGATAGTAGCCCTTAACGTTCGGACCCATGTCCTGCTCGGTTAGAGCGCTCCAGCTTTCCGGTAGATGTGGCTTAACGCCTGCCCGCAACGTGTGTATTTCGAATGTACTGTATGCTGAATACATTATGTAAAGTTGGCCACGCGGATGGTCTGCCGCTCGCACATATAAAATAGCGTCCGCAGCGATCTTCACACTCCGTGCGAGATCTAGCTGCTTCTTTGAATTTCCCCGGTATGATCGGAAAACGCTAACGCCCGCGTTACGTAACAAAGTCCCGAGCAATGCAGCATCAGCCTCTTGTTCTGGCGTGTCAGCAATTACCGCATATACCGGCCAATCACGCCCAGGCTCCGCCACCAGCATGGCCAGCCGCTCGACCCCCGCCGCCCAGCCGACGCCCGGGGTCGCCGGGCCTCCAAGGCTCTCGATCAGCCCGTCATAGCGCCCGCCCGCCAGCACGGTGCCCTGGGCGCCCAGCCGGTCGGTGACGAATTCGAACGCGGTGTGGCGGTAATAATCGAGCCCGCGCACCAGCCGCGCGTTGCGCGTCCACGCCACGCCCGCCGCGTCGAGCCCGCGCGTCACCGCCGCGAAGAACGCGCCCGCCTCGCTGGTCAGATAGGCATCGATATCCGGTGCGGCCGCAGCGATCACCCGGTCCCCCTCGTCCTTGGAATCCAAGATACGTAGCGGATTGCGGTTTAGACGTTCCTGACTATCGGGTGACAAATCACCTTTGTGCTGCCCGAAATGGGTAACGAGCGCGGCGCGCCACGCCTCGCGCGTTTCGGCATCGCCCAGCGTGTTGAGCTGGAGCGTCACCGCCCCACCCCCGGCCCCGTTTTCCCCGCCGCCAATCCCGAGCTCGCGCAGCAACTGATCGGCGAATACCAGCAATTCGACATCGGCGGCGGGCTCGGCCGCGCCGATCACCTCGGCGTCGAGCTGATGGAACTGGCGGAAGCGCCCCTTTTGCGGGCGCTCGTAGCGGAACACCGGGCCAGACGTCGCGAGCTTGAGCGGCGCATATTGCTGCCACCCCTCGGTCACGTACGCGCGGCAGATGCCGGCGGTGAATTCGGGCCGCAGCGTCAGCGAATCCCCGCCGCGATCGGGGAAGGTGTACATTTCCTTCGCCACCACGTCGGTCGTCTCGCCGATCGAGCGCGCGAACACCTCGGTCGCCTCGAATACGGGGATGTCGAGCCGCTGGAAACAATATAGCCGCCGCACCCGCTCGAACGTGTCGAGCACATGCGCGAAGCGGCGTTGTTCCGCGCCGAAAATGTCCTGCGTGCCGCGCACGCGGTTGGGGGTCTGGATACGCGCCATATTGGCGGCGCTCTCTAGTAGAGACCGGCGCGAAGCGCTAGCACCTCGCGCATGGCGATGAACCTGGGCAAGCGGATCGCCCCACCGCGTTTCCTGATCTTCGTCACGGTGCTGGCCGCCGGGCTGGTGCTGGCGATCCCGGCGCTGGGGCTGGGGCGCGGGACGCTGGCGGCGTTCGACGTGGCGAGCGCGTTGTTCCTCGCGCTGATGGTGCGCGTGTTCGTGACCAAGAGCAGCACCGCTGCGATGCGCAGGGCGGCCAGCGCCAACGACGCCAACCGCACCGTGCTGCTCGGCATCACCGGGCTGACCACGCTCGTCATCCTGGTCGCGGTGGGCAAGGAGTTGCGGGACAAGGGCGATCCGGTGGCGATCGCGCTGGTCATCGTGTCGCTGGTGCTGGCATGGTTCTTCTCGAACACGATCTACGCGCTGCACTATGCGCACCTGTTCTATTCCGATTGCGATGGCGACGGGAACGTGCGCGGGGGGCTCGATTTCCCCAATTGCGCCGAACCTAATTACTGGGATTTCCTCTATTTCAGCTTCACGCTGGGGATGACCTTCCAGACCAGCGACGTGGAGATTTCATCGCGCCGGGTGCGTTTCATCTCGCTTGGCCAGTGCCTCGCGGCGTTTGTCTTCAACCTCGGCGTGCTCGCCTTTACGATCAATACGCTGGGCGGCGGGTAGCGGCGGCTACCAAGGGAGTGGACGCGCGTGTGGTGGCCGCCTAGACCACCCGCTTTCCCGCCCCTCTCGCGAAAGCTCACCGCTCATGATCGTCAAGCCGTTCGTCGCCTCGCTGCTGGCCGCCACCATGCTCGCCGCGCCCGCGCTGGCGGAGAATTCGACGCCGCAGCCGGTGCCGTACAGCGACACCGTCCCCGCGCCGCGCGACATTCCCTATCCCGGCACCATGACCCTCGACATCGACGCGACCGATGTCGAGCGCGGCATCTTCACCACGCATGAAACGCTCACCGTGAAGGGCGGCGGCGCGATGGTGCTGCAATTCCCCAAATGGCTGCCCGGCAACCATTCGCCTACCGGCCAGCTCGACAAGCTGGCGAGCCTGCACATCAAGGCCGGCGGCAAGGAGTTGGCGTGGACGCGCGACCCGTTAGAAATCTATTCCTACCATATCGACGTGCCGGCGGGCACCAGGGCGCTCGACATCGATCTGCAATTCCTCTCCGCCACCAAAAGTAACCAGGGCTCGATCGTCACCAGCCCGAACATGCTGCGGCTGCAATGGAATTCGATGAGCCTGTACCCGGCGGGCTATTTCATCCGCCAGATCCCGGTCAGGGCGACGGTGAAATATCCCGAAGGGTTCAAGGCGGCGAGCGGCCTGCCCTCGACCGCGCGGGGATCGACCTACACCTACCAGCCGACCAATTACGAGATCCTGGTCGATTCGCCGGTGCTCGCCGGGCGCTTTTACAAGGCGTTCGAGCTGAGCCCGCGCGTGACGCTGGACACCTTTGCCGACACGCCCGATGAGCTGAACGCGAGCCCGGCGCAGATCGCCGCGCACGCGCAACTGGTCGAACAGGCCGTGAAGGTGTTCGGCGCGCAGCATTACGACCATTATCATTTCCTGTTCTCGATCAGCGACCAGATGAGCGGTGCCGGACTCGAACATCACCGCAGTTCGGAAGACGGGGTGAAGCTCGGCTATTTCACCAAATGGGACACCAATATCGCCGCGCGCAATCTGCTGCCGCACGAATTCACGCATAGCTGGAACGGCAAGTTCCGCCGCGGGGCGGACCTGTGGACGCCGACCTTCAACGTGCCGATGCGCGATTCGCTATTGTGGGTGTATGAGGGGCAGACGCAATTCTGGGGCTATGTGCTCCAGGCGCGATCGGGGCTGGTCTCCAAGCAGGACACGCTCGACCAGATCGCCTCCACCGCGGCCTATTTCGACACCAACCCGGCGCGCCACTGGCGCGATCTGATCGATACCACCAACGATCCGATCATCTCGATGCGCCGGCCCAAGGGCTGGACCAGCTGGCAGCGCAGCGAGGATTATTATTCCGAAGGGCAGCTCGTCTGGCTCGAGGTCGATTCGATCCTGCGCGAACGGAGCCACGGCACCAAATCGATCGACGATTTCGCGCGCGCGTTCTTCGGCATCGACGATGGGGATTGGGGGGAGGTGACGTACACCTTCGACGATGTCGCCGCGACGCTGAATTCGATCGTGCCGTATGACTGGGCCGGGCTGCTCCACCAGCGCCTGACGGAACATGCCGATGGCGCGCCGCTCTCCGGGCTGACGCGGGGCGGTTATCGCCTGGTCTATACCGACACCCCGTCGACCGTGTTCAAACAGGGCGAAAAGACCCGCAAGATGACCGACGCGACCTATTCGATCGGCCTCGTCGCGGAAGATAGCGGCGAGCTGGGCAGTGTGCTGTGGGACGGCCCGGCGTTCAAGGCCGGGCTGACGATCGGCGACACGGTGACAGGGGTCAACGGCATGACCTTTTCCGGCGAGCGGCTGAAAACGGCGATTGTCGACGCGAAAACGTCGAAAGAACCGATCCATCTGCTCGTCAAATCGGGCGATCGTCTCCGCGATATCGTCATCGACTATCACGCCGGCCCCCGCTATCCCCACCTCGAAAAAATCGGCAGCGGCGAGACGGGTCTCGATAAGCTGTTGGCGGCGAAATAGGTTGTCAGGCTTCGGGTGACGCCGGTGCGGCCTCCTGAACGCAGTGAAGGCAAGAGAATGAATATCGATCTGATCCCGGTCGGCGATAATCCGCCCGAGAGCCTCAACGTCATCATCGAAGTGCCCGTCGGCGGTGAGCCGGTGAAGTATGAGTTCGACAAGAAATCGGGCGCGCTTTTCGTCGATCGCATCCTGCACACGCCGATGCGCTATCCGGCCAATTACGGCTTCGTGCCCCACACGCTCTCGCCCGATGGCGATCCGCTCGATGCGCTGGTCATCGCGCGCTCGCCCTTCGTGCCCGGCTGCGTCGTGCGCGCGCGGCCGATCGGCGTGCTCAAGCTGGAGGACGAGGCCGGCGGCGACGAAAAACTCGTCTGCGTGCCGATCGACACCACCTTCCCATATTATTCCGACATCGGCGAGCGCGGCGACCTGCCGTCGATCGTGCTCCAGCAGATCGAGCATTTCTTCAAACATTATAAGGATCTCGAATCCGAAAAGTGGGTGCGGATCGGCGAATGGGGCGATGCCGAGGAAGCCAAGCGGATCGTGCTCGAAGCGATCGAGGCCGCGACCAAGGCCAAGGGCTGACGCGTTCAGAACGGGGTCGCTACGGTCGCGACGTGCGCCTTTTCGGTCTCTTCGGTGGCGCACGGTGTCCCGCCGCGAGCGCGAGCGACGCCCAGCGCCTCAGGTCGTCCGGATCGTCATAAACCTCGTCAGGCGCGCGCCGGTAACTCATCGACCGGGTCTTGCCGCCCTCGCGTTCGACGGTGAAGCGCGGCG
>JALYTP010000143.1 GCA_030854225.1 Pseudomonadota bacterium | reverse complement strand
GGCTGACGCGGCGGCTGTCCTAGACGGGCGCATTGTGTCAGGGGCGGGGCATGACCGATCGTGGAGCGAACCGGACGTGATCCACACCGCGCCAGCGTGTGAAGTTTGTGAAGATTCGCGCATGACCGGGCGGCGCTGATGGCCACCCGTCCGGCGGCGCGACCCGGCGCGCGCGATCTCACCACCGGGCCGATCGGGCGGACATTGCTCGCCTTCGCGCTGCCCACGCTGGCGTCGAACATTCTGCAATCGCTGAACGGGTCGATCAATTCGATCTGGGTCGGGCGGTTCCTCGGCGAAAGCGCGCTGGCGGCGACGAGCAACGCCAACATCATCATGTTCCTGATGTTCTCGGCCGTGTTCGGGTTCGGCATGGCGGCGACGATCCTGATCGGCCAATCGATCGGGCGCGGCGATGTCGATGGCGCGCGGCGCGCGTTCGGATCGGCGATCGGGCTGGTGATCGGCGGCGCGGTGGTGATTGCGGTGCTAGGCTGGATCTTCGCGCCCGCCATCCTGCATCTGCTCGCGACGCCGGGGGCCGCGGAGCCGCTCGCGCTGGCGTATCTGCGCGTGATCTTCCTCGGCTTGCCGTTCACGATGCTCGGCGTGCTGGTCCAGATGAGCCTGCGCGGGGCGGGCGATTCGATCACGCCGATGTGGTTCATGCTGTTGTCGGTGGCGATCGACAGCAGCATGAACCCTCTGCTGATCGACGGGATCGGGCCATTCCCGAAGATGGGGATCGCCGGATCGGCGACCGCGACGTTGCTCGCGGGACTGGTCTCGTCGATCGGCATCCTGGTCTATGTCTACAAACGCGACCTGCCGATCCGGTTGCGCGGGCACGAATTGCGCTATCTGCTGCCCGAGCGCGCGCTGGTCAGGACGATCGTCGCCAAGGGCCTGCCGATGGGCGCGCAGATGCTGGTAATGTCGACCGCCGGGCTGACGATGGTCGGGCTGGTCAACCGGCTGGGCGTGGAGACGGCGGCGGCCTATGCCGTGTCGCAGCAGTTGTGGACCTATATCCAGATGCCGGCGATGGCGATCGGCGTCGCGGTCAGCAGCATGGCGGCGCAGAATATCGGCGCGGGGCGGTGGGACCGGGTGAACGCCATCACGCGCTCGGGCATCGGGTACAACACGCTGATCACGCTGGTCGTCATCACCGCGATCATCCTGTTCGACCGGCCGGTGATGAGCCTGTTCGTCGGCAGCACGAGCCCGGCGATCCCGATCGCGCGCCATATCCAGCTGATCAGCAGCTGGACGTTCGTCATGTTCGGCGCGACGATGGTGCTGTTCTCGACCGTGCGTGCCAACGGTTCCACGCTGGCGCCGCTCATCATCCTTGCGGTGGCGCTGTATCCGGTGCGGATCGGGTTCGCGTTGCTGGCGCGGCCGGTGATGGGGGCGGACGCGCTGTGGTGGGCGTTCCCGATCGGCTCGGCGGTGTCGCTGGGGCTGGCGCTATGGTTCTATCGCTATGGCCGGTGGCGCGAGCAGGTGTTGATCGTGCCGGCTGAGCCCGAACAGGCCGAGGAACAGGCGCATGCGGCGGGCGAGCCGGCCGGGCGCTTGCACCCGACGGGTTGATCGCGCATGGGCTGGCCGATGTCGTCCTACCCCGCGCTTCGCCTCCGCCGCACCCGCGCCTCGGCCTGGAGCCGGCGGCTCCATGCCGAGACCGTGCTGACCCCGGCGGATCTGATCTGGCCGCTGTTCATCGCCGAAGGGCAGGGGGCGGAGGAACCGATCGCCAGCCTGCCCGGCGTGTCGCGCTGGTCGGTCGACGGCATCGTGGCGCGGGCGAAGGAAGCGCGCGATCTCGGCATCGCCTGCATCGCGTTGTTCCCCAACACGCCCGCCGCTTTGCGCAGCGAGCGCGGCGAGGAGGCACTCAACCCCGACAATCTGATGTGCCGCGCGATCCGGGCGCTCAAGGATGCGGTGCCCGACATTGGGGTGCTGACCGACGTCGCGCTCGATCCCTACACCGCGCACGGGCATGACGGGCTGGTCGACGCAGGCGGTTATGTGATGAACGACGACACGACGGAGGTGCTGGTCGCACAGGCGCTCAACCAGGCGGCGGCGGGCGCCGACATCATCGCGCCGTCGGACATGATGGACGGCCGCGTCGGGCTGATCCGCGACGCGCTGGAGGGCGCGGGGCACCAGAACGTCCAGATCATGTCCTACGCCGCCAAATATGCCAGCGCCTTTTACGGCCCGTTTCGCGACGCGGTCGGCTCGCGCGGATTGCTCAAGGGCGACAAGAAAACCTATCAGATGGACCCGGCCAATGCCGAGGAGGCGCTGCGCGAGGTCGCGCTCGATCTGGCGGAGGGCGCCGACAGCGTGATGGTCAAGCCGGGGCTGCCCTATCTCGATATCGTCGCGCGGGTGAAAGCCGAATTCCAGGTGCCGGTGTTCGCGTATCAGGTCAGCGGCGAATATGCGATGATCGAGGCGGCGGTCGCAGCGGGCGCGGCGGAGCGCGACGCGGTCGTGCTGGAGACGCTGATGGCGTTCAAGCGCGCCGGGTGTTCGGGCGTATTGACCTATCACGCGCTCCACGCGGCGAGATTGCTCGCGCGATGAGCGGCTATGTCGTCGAAACCGAGCGGCTGGGCCTGCGCGTGCCCGGCGCGACCGACCGCGCGACGCTGCACGACTGGTTCGGCGATCCCAAGGTGATGGTCAATCTGGCGCCGGTGATGGACGAAGCCGCCGCCGATGCCGCGATCGCCCGGCATGACGGCCACCGCGGCGAAGGCATCGGGTTCTGGATCGTCGAGCGCAGGAGTGATCGCACCCCGGTCGGGTTTTGCGGGCTGAAACGCTGCAATCCCGATTCGCCGCTCGCCGGTGCGCTGGAGATCGGCTGGCTGTTTGGCGAGCCGTTCTGGGGCCGGGGCTATGCCGGCGAGGCGGCGGGCGCGTGCCTCGCCTGGGCGTGGGCGCACCTGCCCGATGACCGGATCGTCGCGATCACCTCGCAGGTCAACGCCGCCAGCCAGCGCGTGATGGCGCGGATCGGGATGCGTGCCGCGCCCGAACTGGACCACGAGCCTCCGTCATTCCCCGTCGGCGACCGGCTGCGCGATAGCGTCGTCTACGTCGCCGACCGACCGGCATGATCGAAACCGGGCGGTTGATCCTGCGCCCCTGGCGAGAGGACGATCTCGCGCCGTATCATGCGATGGGGCAGGACGCGGAAGTGATGCGTTTTCTCGGCCCGCCGGCCAGTTGGGACGAGGTGCGGGGCGCTTACGATCGCATGGTTGCGTGCCAGGCGGAGCATGGCTGCTGCTTCTGGGCGATCGAGCGCAGGGCCGATGCGCGGTTCCTGGGCTTTTGCGGCGTAAGGCCGGGGCGCCGGCCGATGGAGGGCGAGATCGAGATCGGCTGGCGGCTCGCGCGTGACGCATGGGGGCAGGGCTATGCGCGCGAGGCGGCGCAGGCGAGCCTCGATTGGGGCTGGGCGCACCTAGATGCGCCGACCATCGCGGCCGTCACCGTGCCGGCCAACGTGCGCAGCTGGGGGTTGATGGAACGGCTCGGTATGACGCGGTATCCGGACGAAGATTTCGACCATCCCGACGTTCCCGACGGCAGCCCGCTGAAGCGCCATATCCTGTATCGCATCGGCCGCCCCGCGTGAGCCGCGCCGGCCGGGCGCTGTTCGTCGCGACGATCCTGGCGGGATCGTTCCTGCTGTTCCTCGTCCAGCCGCTGGTGGCGCGGATGGCGTTGCCACGGCTCGGCGGCGCGCCGGCGGTGTGGAATTCGGCGATGCTGGTGTATCAGGCGCTGCTGCTGGGCGGTTATGCCTATGCACATTGGCTGGGGCGGTTCGCGGCGCGCACGCAGGCGGTGATCCATGTCGCGCTGTTGCTGGTCGCCGCCTTGTGGTTGCCGCTCGGGCTGATCGCGCGCCAGCCATCCCCGAACGCGGAACTGGTGTTGTGGGTGCCGTGGCTGCTCTGCCTGTCGATCGGGCCGCTGTTCTTCGCGATCTCGGCGCAGGCGCCGCTGCTGCAACGCTGGTTCGCTCATGCCGATGCGACGCGCGATCCGTATGCGCTATATGCCGCGTCGAACATCGGCAGCTTTGCCGGGCTGATCGCCTATCCCCTGATCGTCGAGCCCGGCTTGACGGTGACGCACCAGCGCTGGCTGTGGAGCGCGGGCTATGTCGCTGTGGCGTTGTTCGTCGCAGCGTGCGGGGTTCGGCTGCCGGCGGGGGAGGCGGCGGCGGTGGCCCCGCCGCGCAGCATTGCGCCGACGCGATCGCGGGTCGCCTGGTGGATCGCGCTGGCGCTGGTGCCCTCGGGGCTGATGCTCGCGACCTCGACCTATATCACGACCGATATCGTCGCGATGCAGCTGCTATGGGTGCTCCCGCTCGGGCTGTATCTGCTCAGCTTCAGCGTGGCCTTCGCCACCGATCGGCGCGCCGCGCGGGCGATCACACGGGTTGCGCCGTGGATGCTGCTGATCGGGGGCGGCTGGCTGATCGGGGGTGTCCAGATCACCCCGCTGTTCGATGTCGCGCTGGCGCTCGCGCTGCTGTTCGTCACCGCGGTGGCGATCCACGGCGAGATGTACCGGCTGCGCCCAGCGGCGGATCGGCTGACCGGCTTTTATCTCGCCATGTCGGTCGGGGGTGTGCTCGGCGGGATCTTCGCCGCGCTGATCGCGCCGATCGTGTTCGACTGGACGTGGGAATATCCCATACTGATCGTCGCGGCGGGGGCGATGGTGCCACGCGGATATGTCGGCGCGTGGGCGGCAACGGCATGGTCGGGCGCGCCGCGCAAACGGCGCATCCTCACGCTCGCGTCGATGCTGGCGATGGGGCTGTTGATCCTGGCGGTGCTCAACAAGCCCGGCGCGCCGATCGATCGCAGCCTGCCGGGCGAGGCGGCGGTATTCGTCCTGGTCGCGGCGATCGGCTATGTCGCGATGGGCGGCCGTACCGCGTTCGCCGTCGCGGTGGCGGGCGCGATGATCGCGTTCGGCGGGTTTCGCGCGATGCTGCCCTCGCTCGAGCCGGGTATGCG
>JALYTP010000142.1:4073-5084 GCA_030854225.1 Pseudomonadota bacterium | reverse complement strand
GATTCTCAACGGCATACTTTGGCGGCTACGGTGCGGAACGCCTTGGCGCGATGTTCCGCCAAAGTACGGTAACTGGAACACGATTTACCGCAGGTTCCGACGCTGGAGCGAGGCTGGGGTGTGGGAAGCCGTCTCGGTCACGCTGGCAGAGCTCATGGCAGACAGCGGTCACTACAGCATCGATAGTACCACGGTTCGCGCCCACGTTTCGGCAGCGGGCGGGAAAGGGGGGCTCGTCGACGAGCTCTTGGCCGCTCGCGGGGCGGGTTCACCAGTAAACTTCACTGTCTGGCTGACGCCCGAGGACGACCACTCGCCTTCCATCTGACGGTCGGCGAAGCGGCAGATTGCAAGACGTACGACACCTTGATCGCGCTACCGGAGCAAGCGCCAAAGGCGCTCCCGGCCGATAAGGGATATGATGCCGACGCCATCCGCGCAGACCTTGCCAGCCGCAACATACAAGGCTGTTATCCCAGGCCGCTCAAACCGCCGCGTGAAGATCAATCATGACCGAGCGCTCACAAGCAACGCAACGGCATCGAGCGCATGTTCGGCCGGCTGAAGATCAACCGCGCCATCGCAACGCGGTACGACCAACTCGCCCACAGCTTCATGAGCATGGTCCACATCGCCACCGCTAGATACTGGCTCAAATTCATCCACGCCGCCTAGAAGACTATATGCGCCGCTATATGGACGACCGGCAGGGTTATCGCCAACTCGTCGCTGTCCACATGCCGGGAGATTTCGTCGATCTTCATGCCTTCCCCATGACGTGGCTCGATCACGACGCCGCGACGCTCGGCCCTGTCACGATCGGCATCGTTCCGCATGAAGCGCAGGCGGCGCTGTGCGAGCGCTATCCGCATGTCGCACGAATATTGTGGCTCGGCACCTTGCTCGATGCAGCCAAGCACCCAGCCCTTCACGCTGTTCAACGGCAGCCTGGCGGTTTGGCTCAAGTTTACCGAGACGATACTCGCCTCGAATGCCGGGATCGGCGCGCAC
>JALYTP010000142.1:0-4063 GCA_030854225.1 Pseudomonadota bacterium | reverse complement strand
CAGGAGCGGCGTGACGAAACTTTGCCGCAAGCACGGTATGTCGAGCGCGACCTGATTTCTCTTTCGCGCCTTTTTTCTGATCATACCCCCTTCCGCCGTTGGCCTGCTCGATCCAGGGCATGACGCGCGCGCCATCGCGGGCTATCGTTGCGCGATGGAAGCGCGAGACGATGCCCGCCGGTCCGGCCCGACCTATGCCGATTACCTTCACCTCGACACGCTGTTGTCGTGCCAGCACCCCTTGTCCGACACGCATGACGAGATGCTGTTCATCGTCATTCACCAGGCATCGGAATTGTGGATGAAGCTGTGCCTGCACGAGCTGGAGGCAGCACGAGAGGCGATCGTCGCCGACCGGCTGGGCGAGGCGTTCAAGATGATGGCGCGCGTGGCGCGCGTCCAGGCGCAGTTGATCCAGAGCTGGGACGTGCTGGCGACGATCACGCCGGCCGATTATTCGGCGATGCGGGAGAATCTCGGCACGAGTTCTGGTTTCCAATCCGCGCAATACCGCGCGCTCGAGTTCCTGATGGGCAACAAGAACGCGACGATGATCGACGTTCACACCGCCGCGCCGCAGGCGCAGGCGATGCTGCGCGCAGGCCTGGCGCGGCCGAGCCTGTATGACGAGGCGCTGCGGGCGCTGGCACGCGCGGGGCTGCCGGTGCCGGCCGAACGGCTCGATCGGGATTTTACCCGGCCCTATGTCGCCTCTCCAGACGTCGAAGCGTGCTGGCGGACGGTCTATGCCGATCCGACGCGGTACTGGACTCTATATGACCTCGCCGAGAAGCTGGTCGATCTCGAATACCGGTTCCAGCTGTGGCGGTTCGGCCATCTCAAGACGGTGGAGCGGGTGATCGGGTTCAAGCGCGGCACCGGCGGCACGGCGGGGGTGCCCTATCTCGCACGCGTGATCGAACAGGTATTCTTTCCCGAACTGCTGACCGTGCGGGTGGCGCTGTGACGCGCGACCAACCGAATGCCCCTCTGGCGAGCGACCCGTTGAGTCGTGCCGCCGCGATCGCGCGTGATGCGATCGATCCGCTCCGCGCCAGGCGGGACGACTTCCTGCTGCCAGATGGGATCATCTATCTCGACGGCAATTCGCTGGGGGCGCTGCCGCGCGCCACGCCGCCGCGCGTTGCGCAGCTGATCGCGGACGAGTGGGGGGAGCATCTGATCGCCAGCTGGAACCGCCACGGCTGGATCGACGCACCCGGGCGGCTGGGCGCACGGATCGCGCCGCTGATCGGAGCGAACGCGGATGACGTCATCGTCGCGGATTCCACCTCGGTCAACATCTTCAAGCTGTTGACGGCGGCCTGTGCCGCGCGCCCCGGCCGATCGACGATCCTGACCGAGCCGGGCAATTTTCCCACCGATCTGTACGTCGCGGACGGTGTCGCGCGGCTGCTGCCGGGGCACCGGGTGAGGACCGTCGACGCCGATGCGATCGTCGCGGCGATCGACGCGGACGTGGCGGTGGTGGTGCTCACCCATGTCCATTACCGGACGGGGCGCAAACTCGACATCGCGGCGATCACGGCCGCCGCGCATGCCAGGGGCGCGCTGATCCTGTGGGACTTGAGCCACAGCGTTGGGGCGGTGAAGCTGGAACTGTCGCGCTGCGGCGCGGATCTCGCGGTGGGGTGCGGGTATAAATACCTCAACGGCGGCCCCGGCGCGCCGGCGTTCCTGTTCGTCGCGCGCGCGCTGCAAAACACATTGCGCTCGCCGATGACCGGGTGGATGGGGCATCAGGCGCCGTTCGGCTTCACCGACGATTATGTGCCCGCCGAGGGCATGCGCCGGTTTCTGTGCGGCACGCCGCCGATCGTCGCGATGGCGGCACTGGAACAGGGGCTGGCGACGTTCGACGGCGTCGATATCGACACGCTGGTCGCCAAGTCGCAGGCGTTGTGCGATCATTTCATCGCGCTGGTCGATGCGCGCTGCGCCGGGCAGGGGCTGACCTTGCTGTCGCCGCGCGACGCGGCGGTGCGCGGCAGCCATTTGTCCTATGCGCATGCCGATGCGCACGCGCTGTGCCAGGCCTTGATCGCGCGCGGGGTGATCGGCGATTTTCGCGCGCCCGACGCCGTACGGTTCGGTTTCACGCCGCTCTACACCAGCCACGAGGATGTATGGCGCGCGGTCGACACGCTGGCCGACGTGCTGGCGACACGCGCGTGGGACCGCGCCGACTATCGACAGCGCGCGGCCGTTACCTGATAGACGTCGGGTTATGAGCGACATTCGAATCGGCATCGGCGGCTGGACCTACGAACCGTGGCGCGGGACGTTTTTTCCCGACAAATGGCCGCACAGACGCGAGCTGGAATATGCCGCGTCGAAAATGACCGCGATCGAGGTGAACGGCACCTATTATTCGGGGTTCAAGCCGGCAACTTTTGCGGGATGGCGCGATGCGGTGCCCGACGATTTCGTGTTCGCGCTGAAGGCATCGCGGTTCTGCACCAACCGCAAGGTGCTGGCCGAGGCGGGCGAATCGGTCATGCGGTTCGTCGGGCAGGGCATCGTCGAGCTGGGGCCGAAGCTCGGGCCGATCCTGTGGCAGTTCATGGCGACCAAGAAGTTCGATGCCGACGATTTCGCCGCGTTCCTCAAGCTGCTTCCTGCCGCGCATGAAGGCATCGCGCTGCGCCACGCGGTGCAGGTGCGGCACGAAAGCTTTGCCGTGCCCGCGTTCGTCGCGATGTGTCGCGCCGCCGGGGTGGCGATCGTCTATGCCGATTCGGCCGACTATCCTGCGATCGCCGACGTGACCGGCGATGTCGTCTATGCGCGGCTGGAAAATGCGGTCGAGGAAGTGGAGACGGGATATACCGCCGCTGCGCTCGACCGATGGGCGGAGGCGGCGCGGACATGGTCGGCGGGCGGGGTTCCCGATGGACTGCCCTATGTCGTGGGATCGTCGCCGACGGCAACGCCGCGCGACACGTTCGTGTTCTTCATCAACGGCGCGAAGGTGCGCGCGCCGGCCGGGGCGATGGCGCTGATCGACCGGGCAGGGCGCTAGGGCCGCACCGCCGCCTGCCCCTGCACCGCAGCGGCTTCGAGCGTGTCGAGCGCCTGACGCGCGGCGATATAGCGTTGCGCGGCGGCGATCCACGCCCCTGCCCCGCTGGCCCCCGGCAGATGGATCACTTCGTTGAGCGCCGCCTCCACCTGCCCGGCGTCGAGCATGCGGCGCGCGCGCGTCAGCCGGTCGGCGGGGAGGGTCGACGGTGTGCTGACGTCATGAATCACGACGAGGTTGCCGAATTGCCGGCGTAGGCTTGCCCACCATCCTTCGCTCGCCGCCCCGGTCGACAGCAGCGGGCCGACGCCATCCAGGCCGGCACGCAGATCCTCGAGCGTCACCGGCGCCCTCGACGCCTGGAGCACCGCCGACACCGCGCCCGGCTGGTTCGCGCCGAACCGCACGCGCAGCTCGTCGGCGGCATAACCGAGCGACTGGCCGCGTTCGATCGCGCGGCGCGCTGCGAAGGTGATCAGCAGCGCCTCCGCCCGGCCGGCATTGCCCGATGCGGCGCGCGCGTCGGTGGTGATGGTGACGGTGCGCGCCTCCAGCTCGGCGAGACGCGCCGACAGCTCGGCCTCGCGCGCCGTCAGCGAATCGATCGTCGGCTGGCCCGCCGCGGGAACCGTCACGTCACCGTCGGCCAGCGGCTTGGGCCCCGGCGGGATGGAGGCCATCGTCGCGGCGACAGGCTTCGCCGCGTTCGACCAATGGTCATAGAAGCGCAAGCCGTAGATCGTCGCGGCGATCCCGGCGGCAAAGGCGAGCAACGCGAGCATTGCGGGGACACGCCAACGCGGGCCACGGCGCGGCGCGATGTCGGCCAGCGGGATCGGGTCGATCGTCGGGGCCATTTCGTCCATGAAACGCTTATCCTCGCCCGCGCGCGCTGGGTCAATCGGCGAGCTGAAGCGCGGCGGCGATCAGCGCGGCGTCGGTCGGCGTCGGCGCGACGATGCTGTCCGCCCAGCCGCAACCTGCCGCCCCGCGCACCGCCTCGCTGAGCGCGGCGATACG
>JALYTP010000141.1 GCA_030854225.1 Pseudomonadota bacterium | reverse complement strand
GCGCGACGTTGGGCGAGGGCGCGAAGGAAGCCGGCGAGACGCTCGATACGGGGCTTGCCAGGGCGCTGCTCGACCGCTGGATCGCGTACGCATGACCACCATTCTGGGCCGCATCATCGAAACCAAGCGCGCCGAGGTCGCCGCGCGCAAGGCCGTCATCCCGCTGTCGCAGATCGACGCACGCGCCGCCGCGCAATCGCCGCCCCGCGGCTTTCGCGCCGCGCTCGATGCCAAAGCGGCGACGGGGTACGCGCTGATCGCCGAAATCAAGAAGGCCAGCCCGTCCAAGGGCGTCATCCGCGCCGATTTCGATCCCCCCGCGCACGCCCGCGCCTATCAGGCGGGGGGTGCCGCGTGCCTGTCCGTGCTGACCGACGAACGCTGGTTCGAAGGGGCCGACGGCGACCTCACCGCCGCGCGCGATGCCTGCACCCTGCCCGTGCTGCGCAAGGATTTCATGGTCGATCCGTGGCAGGTGCCCGAAGCACGCAGCTTGGGGGCCGACGCGATCCTGCTCATCATGGCGGCGATCGACGATGTCGCGCTGGCCGAGATCGAGGCGAGCGCGATCGATTGCGGGATGGACGTGCTGGTCGAAGTGCACGACGCCGAGGAGATGGAACGTGCGATGAAGCTCCAGTCACGCCTCATCGGGGTCAACAACCGCGACCTTCGCGATTTCACGGTCGATTTCCAGCGCACCTATGATCTGATCGGCAATACGCCGGCGGGCTGCACCTTCGTCGCCGAAAGCGGGCTTATGACCCGCGCCGATCTCGACCAAATGGCGATGCGCGGCGTGCACTGCTTCCTGATCGGTGAGGCGCTGATGCGGCAGCACGATATCGAGGCCGCGACGCGGGCGCTGGTCGGATGAGCGACCTGACGCACCTCGACGATACCGGCGCAGCGCGCATGGTCGACGTGTCGGGCAAGCCGGTGACGGCGCGCGAAGCCGTTGCCAGCGGACGGATCGACATGTCACCGGCAGCGGTCGCCGCGATTCGCGGTGGCGCTGCGGCCAAGGGCGACGTGCTCGCCGCCGCGCGCATCGCCGGGATCATGGCGGCGAAGAAGACCGCCGACCTGATCCCGCTTTGTCATCCGCTGCCATTGACGCGCGTGGCCGTCGATCTTTCGCTCGACGCGCGCGGGGTCATCGCCACCGCCACCGCCGCGACCGATGCCAGGACCGGGGTCGAGATGGAGGCGATGACCGCCGTCACCGTCGCGCTGCTGACGATCTACGACATGGCCAAGGCGGTCGACAAGGCGATGGTCATTTCAGGGGTGCGGCTGATCCGCAAGACCGGCGGCAAATCGGGCGACTGGCACGCGCCTGGCTGAAATCGTCGCGCCGGATCATGATCCCGTGACATGGGCGATTGCATCGCTCGTGTCGCTGTCGTTATGATCCGCGCCAGCGGCGATACGGCCGCGTTGAAGGTTGGAGAGATGCGATGATCACACTGTTTCTCGCGGCGACGCTACAGGCTGCCGCGCCGATGGCCGCACCGCCCGCCGATGCACCCGCCGACGTCCCGATATGTTCGGCGACGGTGACGGATCAGTGCATGGAAGGCGGCGGATCGCGGGGGCACATGATGCACCATAAAATGCATATGACGCATAAGATGCACAAGAAGGCGATGACCCACAAGGCAAAGCCCAAGATGTAAAAAAATCGGCGCGGCCATCATTATGATAGCCGCGCCGTTCAGTTCGATGTCGAGATGAAGGGTTTAGTTGGCGGCGTTGATCGTGCCGTTGACGCCATTGGGGAAGAAACCACCCCCCACGGTGATCGAGATCGCATTCAGGTATACGATGTGCAGCACCTGGCCCGGGGTACGGCTATAGGCGATCGAGTTGCTGTCGGTCGGCACGATGTTCGACGCCGATGTATCGGTGCCGGTGAGGCCTTGATCGTCATCTGACGGGCCATCGAGGCTGTCGCGCGCATCGCTGATCTTGCCGGCGTTGGTAATCAGCGACGGCGTCGCGATCCCTTTCGAATAGAGCACCGTTCGTACGAGCCCGGCATGATAAGCCTCCGCCGCCAAAATACCGGCAGCCGCTTCCAGATAGCCCTTGTTCGTGATGAGCGGCGCGGCGCCCTTATAGGCGGTCACGCCGACATCTTCGAAGATGAAGGCGCCGAGCAGGAAGCTGTTGTCATCGGCATACGGATCGAAAACGCCCGTACTGCTCACGACCCCGGCCGCTCTGGCCGCCGCGGTGAAGGCGCCGGTCGGCCCACCGTCGATGTTGATCGCGGGCTGCGCGACCGCCATCGTCGTGAGGACACTGCGCAGGAAAGCGACATGGGCAATTTCGTCGCCGGCGATTTCGCGGGCATATTGCTGTACGACCGGATCGCTGAACGTCACCGCGCGACCGCCGACGACCGCGCCTTGCGTTCCGGTGCCGGTCAGCATGGTGGCCGGCAGCCCCTGTCCGGTTACTGCGAAGGAATAGAATTGCGCTTCGAGGTATTCGAGGTTCAACGCGAAGTTGAGAATGTCGAAATCGTTCACCGTCGCGGTCGGCGTGGGCGTGGGCGTCGGTGACGGCGTAGGTGATGGGGAAGCCCCATTCGAATCGCTCCCGCAAGCGGACAGCAACGTCAGTCCGCCGACCATCGCCGTCGCGGCCCCTGCGGCATGCAGGAAACGGCGGCGTTCGGTTCGGCGCTTCTCGCTCGCGGCGAGTACGGCATTGAGAGTGTCTATGGCATGCATGGGAATTCTCCCCTGAATTTGAAAAGAAGCGGGTTTAGTTGGCCGCGCTCTGCTTGATCGCGCCGTTGACGCCGGCGGGGAAGAACCCGCCCATCGTGACCGCCTTGTTGTTCAGATAGACGACGTTGAGCACCTGTCCGGTCGTCCGGCTGTAGGCGAGGCCGTTGGCATCGAGCGGAACGATGTTCGATCCCATGCCATTGGTGCCGTAGAGCGGCACGTTCACTGGCGAGATGCCCTGATCGTCGTCGGATGTGCCATCGAGACTGTCGCGCGCATCGGAGATCGCATCGGCCTGGGTACGAATGCCCTTGGCGTACAGCACGGTGCGAACGATCGATGCGTGATATGCCTCGACCGCCAGAATCCCGGCGGCGGCCTCGAGATACGTCTTGTTGGTGATGAGCGGCGACGCGCCCTTGTAGGCGGTGACGCCGACATCTTCGAAAATGAACGAACCGAGCAGGAAGTTGGTGTCGTTCATGTAAGGATCGAAGAACGCCGTCATGTCGGTTTTCGAGATCAGCCCAGCGGCGCGTGCCGCCGTGCTGAACGCGCCGGTCGGCGCGATACCGAGGTCGATCGCCGGTTGCGCGACCGCCATCGTCGTCAGCACGCTACGCAAGAAGGTGACGTGGGCGATTTCGTCCTGCGCGATCTCCTTGGCATATTGCGCCACGACGGGGTCGCTGAAGGGCACGATATGGCCAGGCATAACCACGCCCGGCGTTCCGACGCCGGTGGTCAGCGCAGCGCTGATAGGTGTTCCGTAAACGGCGTAGGAGTAGAAGTTCGCCTCGAGATATTCGAGGTTGAGCGCGAAATTCAGGACATCGAAATCGCTGGGTGCCGCCTGCGCCAGGGCCGGGTCGGCATAAAAAAGGCCGGATGCTCCGGCCACCGCCACGGCGCCCAGGGCCGTCTTGAAAAAGTCGCGGCGTTCGTTTCTGCGTTCGACGCGTCGGTCGAGCACGTCGATCATGGCTTGCGTGTCTGTCATCGCAGGGACCTCCCCTTTTAAGTGGTCCCGCAGCAACGATGCGTATCGCGCAATAGTTTCAACCTATTGAAAATAAAAGATTAATTTGATTTTCCTCGCCACAGCCGAACGGGCTCCGATAAGCAGCTGCCTGGCGAAAGTGGATCAGGTACGGCCCCCGCAAGGTGACGGACGCACATGACCGCCCGCCTCGGAAAATAATCGCACGTCAGCCCAGAAACGTGCTCAACACGTCGGGATGGAACGCCAGTCGCGCGAACCCGCACACCCCCATGAACAGGCCGAACGCGCCGAAGAACCACGCGCAGACGAGCAACCAAGAACTTTCGGCCAGCGCCGCGACCGCCGCCATCGCGATGGCGGTGGAGATCGCCGCCTCGCTCGCGTCGAATTGATCGTCATGCAGGTTCATCGCGTCGTAGCTCGCGCTCTGCGCCGCGGCCTGCGCCTTCAATCGCGGTGCCTCGACCCGGTATTTGGCGATGTCGGCATCGAGGTGCGCGAGCGCCGGCCCAGCTGTGCCGCCGGCATCCAACACCGCGATTTCCGCGCGCGCTGTTTCGGAGATATGCGATTTGGTCCGCGTCGCCTGATATTCGTTCCAGCTGTCGACCGAATCCGCCTTGGCCTGCTGCATGTTCTGGACGAGATTACCGTCCTTGATGTTGCATAACCCGGTGAAGATCGACAGCACGACCACGGTGAGTGCCACCGCGCGGTTGAGGCGCTTGTCCTTCGCCTCGGCGTTCAGTTCGACTTCCATTGGCCATTTCTCCTCGTCGCGCCGCTATGGACGCACCCCCAGCCAGCGGTCAGGGTGACCGAAGAATGAATTCTTCGTCATCCTCCTTGCTGTCGGTCGCAGAGGCGCAGGCGCGGCTGATCGCGCGCGCGACGCCGGTCGGGCATGAGACGTTGCCGCTGCGCGATGCGGCCGGACGTCGTGTCGCGGAGGACATCCGGGCGCTACGCACGCAGCCCGTGGCCGATCTGTCGTCGATGGACGGTTATGCGATCCGCTTCGCCGATGTGCCGGGGCCGTTCCGCCTGATCGGCGAAAGCGCGGCGGGACGGCCGTTTGCGGGGCCGGTCGGTGCGGGTCAGGCCGTGCGCATCTTTACCGGCGCGGTGATGCCGGCGGGCGCGGATTGCGTGATCGTGCAGGAGGAAGCCGCGACCGGGCACGGCATCGTCACGATGACCGGCGATGGGCCGCGCGGGCCGGGCGGCAACGTGAGGCGCGCGGGGCTGGATTTCGTCGCCGGCGATATGCTCGTGGCGCGCGGCGAGATGTTGACGCCGGCACGGCTCGCGCTCGCGGCGATCGGCGGGCACGGCGCGGTC
>JALYTP010000140.1 GCA_030854225.1 Pseudomonadota bacterium | reverse complement strand
TTGCCGTCGCGGAACAGCGGCCAGGTGCGCTGGCGCAGGGGTGACGTGAAGAACTCCGACCCGAAGATGTCGGTCGCCGCGATGGCGAGGTTGATCGCCATCGACACGCCGAGCAACGCCGCCGACACGATCCGCTCCCGCCGCGCCTGCAAACTCGCCCAGAACGGCGCCAGCCCCAGCGCGAGGAACGGGATCGCCGGCACCGAATGGCGCGGGCCGATCGATGCGCCGCCATCCCAATAGACATAGGACGCGTTGACCAGCAGCACGGCCGAGACGATCGCCACCGCCAGCAGTCCGAGATCGCGCGTGGCCTCATCCCGGATCAATTGTCGCAAACCGATCACCCCGAGCATCAATACCGGCGCGACCCAGATCAGCCCGCGCCGCATACCGAGGGTGATCGCATAGAGCACGATCGGCTTGGGGTAGGTCAGCCCGAACAGGCCCTGGTCCATCCCCTTGAACCCGACCACGCCTTCATATCCGAGCTTGAAGGGGGTGCCGAACGCGATCTGGTTGTAGAGCGCGAGCGGCACCAGCATCGCGACCGCGACCGCAACCGTCGTGCCGTACAGCCGTGCCTTGGCACGCGTGTCGGCATGCCGCGTGCGCCATAATACCCACAGCCCGATGCACAGCCCGCCGAACACCGCGGTGAACTCGATCACCAGCGCCCCGCCAAGCGCCACGCCCGCCAGTATCGGATAACGCCAGCGCCCCGCCTCGCGCGCGCCATCGGTGCCGCGCCACACCGCCCAGGTTGCGACCATCAGCAACGCGCCGACCGGCGCATGGCCGAGCAAGGTCGTCGACCAGCCCCAGATGATCGATCCGAGCGCGTAGCCGAGCGCGGCGAACAACCCGGCGCTCGCACTGCCCGTGATGCCGGTGCCCAGATCGAGCAGCAGCACCGTCGCAAACGCGGTCAGGAGCGCCGAACTCAGCGTCACCGCGAGCATCAACCGTGCCTTGATGAAGCGGTGGAGCGAAGGGCTGGTGATGTCGATCACCTGATCGCGCGAACTGGTATGGCCGATCGCATTGGCCGCCGCGACGACTGGCGCGGCGAGCAGCGTCATGCCCGGCGCCTTGTCCATATAATGATGCTGGCCGAACTGCGCCTTGTCGATCGTCAGCGTCTCGAACCGGTCAATCTTCGCATCGCCCTGCTCGACCAGTGCAATCGCGCCGAACAGCCGCGTCGCGTTATTGGGGTTCAGCTCCCAGGAGCCAAACCACGCGCACGACAGCCAGACGAGCAGGAACAGCCCGATCGCGACGCCGTGCGGCCCGCGCGCTCTTGCCGCCGGCCCCACTCAGCCAAACAGCCAGCCGCCGAGCATACGCCCGAACGGCAGGGTGAAGAACCCTGCGACCAATAGCGCGCCCGTCACCATGCCGCGCACCTGACGGCGGTGTGCCGTCACGCGGCGAGTATGCGCGGTCCACCAGATCAGCGGCGCGGCGATCAGCACGTAGAGCGAGATCAGGTGGATGATGCTGAAATGCCCCGGATGCGATTGCCGGACGAACAGCGTGATCGCGGCGGTGAGAAACATGGCGGCGACCCAGATCTTGCCGAGCAGCCGGTGGCGCGTATCGCCGCGCCGGCGCAGCAGCATGGCGGGGGTTAGCGCCAGCGCGAGCATGATCGTCGCGAGGTGCGCCCAGACGGTGCCCGGAACGGCGCTCCAATGCGGATAGCCACGAGCAAGCGCGGCGATCACCGTCACGAGTAGCGCGACCGCCGCGATGGCGAGGAATCTTTCGTACCCGTCCGCGCCGATCGGCCTGATCCGCACGCCCCGTTCCGCGATCGTCGCCACCCTGCCCTCCTCGCCGGCCCGCCCCTCCCTTACCCGCGCTGCGCGGCCGCGCAACTGTTCAGGAGGCGGTATTCAGGGCAGGCTTTCCTCGACATGGCGATCGGCGTCCTTCTTCGCCTGATTGTCGCGCTTGGTCGCCTGCGCCTGTTTGAGGAAGCAGCCGGTCGAGCCGCCGGGGCCGACCGTCGAACAGCTGCCGACCCCGGTATCGCCGACGCTGTCATGCGCCACGACTTTCGATGCCCAGCTCTCGTTTTCGGGGGTCACCTGGAATTCGCGCACTTCCTTGGGGATGCGGAACTGTTCGCTGGCGTTGCGCCGCTGGCACACCACCACCTCGTTGCCGCTGGAATCGGTCGGGCAGCGCTGGTTGCCATAGAGCGTGAGGACGCCGTTGACGGGTGCGTTCTTCGAGATTTCGCCGGTCGCCCGCTCGACCTTCTGGATCGCCCGCGCAGACGGATCGGCGGGACCGACGACTTGCGCGGTCGCTGGCACGGCGGCGATCACGGTCGCCAAAGCCAATAGTTGAACCTTCATCCGTCCCTCTCCCGGTTCAGACCCGCCTGGCAGTGGCGATTGCCAGCCGACAGCCCAGCCGGATCGCCGCGCTCAGCACCGGATAGCCCGGCGCCTGCGCCGCACCCGATGCCATCGCCGTCTCGCGATGTTCGACTTCCTCGGCCTGAAAATCGGCAATCGCCTCCGACAATTCGGGGTCGCTATCCCCCAATGCCTGAAGCTGATCTGAATAATGCTTGTCGATCTCGGTTTCCACCGCTGCGGTGCAGGCCATCGCGGCTTCGGGGCCGATCGCCGCGGTGACGGCGCCCAGCGCGAACCCGGCGACGTGCCAGAACGGCTGGAGCAAGGTCGGCCGCACCCCGCGCCGCGCGATCATCGCGTCGAAAAAGGCGCGGTGGCGCTCCTCCTGCTGTGCCATCCGGGCGATCGCGCGCGCCGCCGGCGCGCGGTCGCCCATCACCGCCAGTTGCCCGGCATAGATGCGCGTCGCGCCGTATTCGCCCGCCTGATCGACGCGGACCATCGCGCGTGTGTCAGGGCGCGGATCGCCGGGTTTCCAGCCGCTCATCGACGCCCGCGCCGGCGCAGGAGCGCGAGGATCGTCCCCGCCCCGGCGAGCGAGATGATCGCGTTGAACCCGGCCAGCGAAATGCCGAACAACGTCCATTGCGGGATGTCGCAGCGGATCACCGGCGCCTTCATGATCCGCGCCAGCATGTCGTCGACCGAACCGCCGTGCCCCGTGGCGGTCGACGTGCATTCGGTCAGCCCCTGCCACCAATGATATTCGGTGCCGGCATGATATACCCCGATCACTCCGCTGACCGCGATGGCGACCGCCGCGAGCAGCACCGCCGCGCGCTTCGCGCTCATCCCCGGCACGACGAAGGCGAGCAGCGCCAGCGGGATGGCGACGAGGTGGGGATAGCGCTGATACCAGCACAATTCGCACGGATAGAGATGTCCGATATATTGCGACCCCAGCGCCCCTGCCATCAAGGCAACGGGGATGAACAGGGCGAGCCAACGCGCGGTGACGAAACGATGGGTCATGCGGGCCTCAGCGTTTGGCGACCGCGGCGGTCGGGGCGAGCCGCCCGATCGTCTGCAGCGCGTACCGCAATTGATAATCGTCGATGCCCCTGGTCTTCAGCTCGGCGGGCGTCGCGGCGAAGCGGGGATCGGGCTTGCTGTCCTGTTCCAGCGCGGCATTATCCGGCTTCATCTCGTTGATGAGGTGGCGGCGCAGATCGTCCTCACGGAACACAGGGCGCGATTTGTAATCGGGATCGGACAGCTCGGGCACGGCGATATCGGGCTGGATACCGCCTTCCTGCACCGATCGGCCCGACGGCGTGAAATAACGCGAGGTGGTCAGCCGCAGCGCGGTGTGATTGCCGAGGTCGATCACCGTCTGCACCGATCCCTTGCCGAACGATCGTTCGCCCATCACCAGCGCGCGGTGGTGATCCTGCAGGGCGCCTGCGACGATTTCGGAGGCGGAGGCGGTGCCGGCATTAGTCAGCACGATGATGGGCAGGCCGTGCGCCAGATCGCCCTTCACATACGATTCGGCATAGAAGCGCTCGATATCACTGCGGTCGCGCCCGCGTTCGGACAGCAATTCGCCCGACGAAATGAAGGTATCGGCGACCGCCACCGCCTCGTCGCGCAAGCCGCCGCCATTGTCGCGCAGATCGACGACATAGCCGAGCGGATCGCGCCCGAGCTGTTTGCGGATGCCGTCGATACCGGCAATCACCCCTTCGGCGGTCTTTTCGGAAAACGTGTTGATGTTGAGCACGCCGACGCCGTTCTTGACCTTCCACTT
Organism: Pseudomonadota bacterium; assembly: GCA_030854225.1. GTDB lineage: Bacteria > Pseudomonadota > Alphaproteobacteria > Sphingomonadales > Sphingomonadaceae > Sphingomonas. Next base: position 917 of record JALYTP010000140.1, on the reverse strand, counting down.
GACCGGCTTCTGCTCGATCCGTTCGCGCACCAGCGACACCTCGATCGGCTTGTCCCGGCCGATCCGCAGCAACGTCATGGACACCTTGGTCCCCGGCTCGCCGCGCATCTGCTTGATCGCTTCGTCCAGCGTCTGGCCGAAGATCAGCTGGCCGTTGATGTGGGTGATATAATCGCCCGCCTTGATCCCGGCGCGCGCGGCGGGCGTATCCTCCTGCGGCGCGATGACCTTGACCGCGCCGTCCTGCATCGTGACCGTGAGGCCGAGCCCGCCATAATTGCCCGCCGTCTGGATGCGCAGATTGTCGTAATCGAGCCCCGTCTCGTAGCTGCTGTGCGGATCGAGCGAGGACAGCATGCCCTCGATCGCGCCCTTCATCAGCGTCTTGTCGTCGACCTTGTCGACATAGGTCGCCTTCACCCGCGCGAAGATGTCGAGGAAGGTATCGAGTTCGCGGTAGGTGCTATTGTCGACCGCCGCCATCGCGCTGGTGCCGACGGGCACGAGCGCGAGCGCCGCGACGATCGCGGTAGCCTGGAGAAACGCACGGGGCATGGGCAATCGATCCAAATAACGTGTCATGGGCATATTAGCGGCTTTTCGCGCCCGATCCTAGGCGGCGTGGACGAATTGGTTGACGCAGCGCGAGGTGGTTGATTCAAGGCTTCCTTTTGGAGGCAGGCGTGAGCCGGGGCGATCTGAGCGAAGCAGGATGGCTCGTTTTGAGAGGCTTGCTGCCAATCGACGCGGCGAACCGGGCGCGCGGTCGTCGGCCAGAGCGGAACCGATCGATTCTCAACGGCATACTTTGGCGGCTACGGTGCGGAACGCCTTGGCGCGATGTTCCGCCAAAGTACGGTAACTGGAACACGATTTACCGCAGGTTCCGACGCTGGAGCGAGGCTGGGGTGTGGGAA
>JALYTP010000139.1 GCA_030854225.1 Pseudomonadota bacterium | reverse complement strand
GGTCCACGCTCTACCGCGCGCTGGGCCGCGCGCACGATTTCGCCTTCGCCGCCGATGCCGATCCGCACGGCTATGAGACGTTGCTCGACACTGCCGGGATCGCCGTGCAACTGCGCGCGCCGATGACGCCGATCGTCAAGCTCGTGTTCGGCGCCGGGTATGACAAGACGCGGCTGACCGAATATGCCGCAGTGCTTTCGCATGCGCGCCGCCAGGGCGTTGCGCCGGGCGGGCTGGCCGAGTTCGTCGAACGCTTCGATGGCGGCATCAAGGGTGTGGTCAAGGCCGAGCGCGCGCTTCGCGCGCCGGCGTCGACGCCGGTCGCCGATGTCGCGACAATGCTCGCCGGGCGCGCGGCGCTGGCGACGCTGGCGCTCGAAACCGGGGTCGCTGACGGCGAGTATGTCGTGCTGCTGGCGCGCGCGGGGGATCGCTCGCTCGACGTGATCGCGGCGATCGGCGGGAACGAGGCGCTCACCCGCCGCGTGATGGCGCAGGCCGCCCGCTAGGCCCCTTCGCCCCGCTATTTTGCCGCACTGCCACAAGCCTTGAGCGCACGCGCGAGCGGGCGCATAGGGCAGCGCATGGCCAGAACCAGTTTGAAATCGCTGTCGGATGCGCTTGCCGCCCGGCTGACCAAAGGCGCGCTCCCCGGAGAACTCCAGGGCTTCGGCAAGGCCGAGCAGACCGAGGCCGCGGCGTTCGTCGCGGCGGCGGCCCTCACCCGCCCCCCCGGCGCGGCGGCGCTGGCGCTCGATTCGATGCCCGTCACCGATCCACGGCGGCGGATGCGCCTCGCCATCGTCAATGACGACATGCCGTTCCTGGTCGATTCGATCGCGGCGGCGATCGGCGCGCGGGGCATCGGCATCGACCGCATCATCCACCCTGTGCTCAAGGTCACGCGCGGCGCCGACGGGGCCGTGGCGAGCATCGACGAGGGCAAGCCCGAATCGATGGTCTATATCGAGATGGACCGTGTCGACGCGCGCGACCGGCGCGCGCTGAGCGAGGCGCTGGAGAAAAGCCTCGCCGAAGTCCGCGCCGCGACGGGCGACTGGCACAAATTGCAGGACGTGCTCGCCGCCGACGTGATGGCGCTGGGCGATACCGAGGGGGCCGAGCTGCTGCGCTGGTTCCTCGACGGCAATCTGACGCTGCTCGGACATGAACGCTGGCGCGGCGACACGCGCGAGGCGCCGCTCGGCATCGCGCGCAACGGGCACGACGTGCCGATCCTCGCCGAGACCTCGCGCACGCTGGCGGTCGAGTGGTTCCGCAAAGGCGGCAAGGCGCCGCTGCTGCTCAAATCGAACTTCATTTCGACCGTCCACCGCCACGTCCCGCTCGATATCGCGCTGGTGCCGGTGCGCGAGGGCGGCAAGGTCGCCGGGGTCGCGATCCATGCCGGGCTGTGGACCAGTTCCGCGCTCGCCGCCGCGCCGCAGGACGTGCCGGTGCTGCGCACGCGCCTCGCCGCGCTCGAACAGCGTTTCGGGTTCGATCCCAAGGGGCATACCGGCAAGGCGCTGACCCATGCGCTGGCCGCGCTGCCGCACGATCTGGTCACCGCGTTCGAGCCTGCCGATCTGGAAGGCCTGGCGCTCACCGCGATGTCGCTGGCCGATCGGCCACGGCCCAAGCTGGTGCTGGTGCGATCGATCCTCGGGCGGCATCTGTTCGCGTTCGTGTGGCTGCCGCGCGACGACCTGACCACCGCGCGCCGCATCGCGATCGGCGAGATGCTGGCCGAGGCGGCGAGCGGCACCGTGCTCAACTGGGCGATCGCGCTGGAGGACGGCGTGGTGGCGATGATGCGCTACACGATCGATCTGCGCGGCGACGGCATCATGCCCGATGCCGCCCCGCTCGACACGCGGCTGGCGCGGATGGTGCGCGGCTGGGCCCCTGCGGTGGAAGCCGCGCTGGCCGAGACGCTGGACGCGACCCGCGCGGCCCGGCTGACGCTGCGCTATGCCGCCTGCTTTCCGCAAGGCTATCGCACCGGCAACGACGCCGAGGAAGCGGCGCGCGATATCGGTGCGCTGGCCGCGCTGGACAGCGATGCCGACCGGCGCGTGCGGGTCTATGTCGGGGCCAGCGGCGAGGCGCGGCTGAAGATTTACCGCATGGGCGGCGCGTTGCCGCTGAGCGATGCGGTGCCGGTGCTGGAGAATTTCGGGTTCCGCGTGATCGAGGAAGTGCCCACCGCGCTGGAGGATGACGCGCGCAGCTTCATCCACGAATTCCTGATCGAGGCGTCGGGCGGGGTCGCCAACGTGTTCGACGGCGATACGCAGGTGCTGGAAGGCGCGATCGCCGCAGTGCTCGACGGCACGGCGGAGAACGACGCGTTCAACCGCCTGATCCTCGATCTCAACATGGCGCCGCGCGCGATCGTGCTGTTCCGCGCCTGGTTCCGCTATCTGCGCCAGGCGGGGATGAATTACGGCCTGTCGACGATGGTCGATGCGCTGCGCCGCGCGCCCAAGGTCGCCGCCGCGCTGATCGAGCGGTTCGAGGCGGCGCACGATCCCGCGCGCAAAGCCAGGGCGACCGCCGCGACCACCGCCGCCGACACCGCGATCGAGCGCGGGCTGGATGCCGTCTCGGCGATCGACGACGACCGCATCCTGCGCAGCATCCGCAGTGTGATCGCCGCGACGCTGCGCACCAACGCCTTTGCCCCGGCGGCGAGCGCGGCGCTGGCGTTCAAGCTCGATTCGAGCCTGGTGCCCGGCCTTCCCGCCCCCGTGCCGTGGCGCGAGATCTGGGTCTATTCGCCGCGGCTCGAGGGGATCCACCTGCGCGCCGGCCCGGTCGCGCGCGGCGGGCTTCGCTGGTCCGACCGGCGCGACGATTTCCGCACCGAGATCCTCGGGCTGATGAAGGCGCAGCGCGTCAAGAATGCCGTCATCGTGCCGACCGGCGCCAAGGGCGGTTTCTACCCCAAGCAACTCCCTTCCCCCGCGCTCGACCGCGACGCCTGGCTGGCGGAAGGGACCGAGGCGTACCGCATCTTCATCCGCACGCTCCTCTCGGTCACCGACAATATCGTCGAGGACAAGGTCGTCCACCCCGCGCATGTCGTGATCCATGACGGTGACGATCCCTATTTCGTCGTCGCCGCCGACAAGGGCACCGCGACCTTTTCCGACTTCGCCAACGCGATCGCGATCGAGCATGATTTCTGGCTCGGCGATGCGTTCGCGTCCGGGGGGTCGGTCGGGTACGACCACAAGGCGATGGGCATCACCGCCAAGGGCGCGTGGCTCTCGGTCCAGCGCCATTTCGCCGAAAAAGGCGTCGACGTGCAGACGCAGCCGATCCGCGTCGTCGGGTGCGGGGACATGTCGGGCGACGTGTTCGGCAACGGCATGCTCTTGTCGAAGACGCTGAAGATCCTCGCCGCGTTCGATCACCGCCACATCTTCCTCGACCCCGATCCCGACCCGGCGAAAAGCTGGGGCGAGCGGGCGCGGATGTTCGCGCTGCCGCGCTCCTCCTGGGCGGATTACAATCCGAAACTGATCTCGCGCGGCGGCGGGGTGTTCGCGCGCACCGACAAGACAATCAAGCTGTCGAACCAGGTGCGCGAGGCACTCGGCATCGACGCGGCGGAGATCGAACCCGGCGCGCTGATCTCGGCGATCCTGAAAAGCCCGGTCGACCTGATCTGGTTCGGCGGCATCGGCACCTATGTGAAGGCGGCGTACGAAAACAACATCCAGGTCGGCGACCCGGCCAATGACCGGTTGCGCGTCGATGCCGAGGATCTGCGCGCCACCGCGATCGGCGAGGGCGCGAACCTGGGCGTCACCCAGGCCGGGCGCATCGCGTTCGCGTTGCACGGCGGCCGGATCAACACCGATTTCATCGACAATTCGGCCGGGGTCGATTGCTCGGACAATGAGGTCAACATCAAGATCGCGCTCAACCGCGAGATGAACGAGGGGCGGCTGGCGTTCGCGAAGCGCAACACCTTCCTCGCCAGCATGACCGACGATGTCGCGCATCTGGTGCTCGAGGATAACCGGCTGCAGACGCTGGCGCTGTCGATCATGGAGAAGGACGGCGCCACCGCGGTGCCGAGCTACGTCCGCGCGATCGAGATTTTCGAGGATTCGGGCCGGCTCGACCGCAAGGTGGAAGGGTTGGGCAGCAACGACGACCTGCTCCGCCGTGCACAAGAGGGTCACGGGCTCACCCGCCCCGAACTCGCCGTGCTGCTCGCCACCGCCAAGCTCGCGTTGCAGGATGCGATCGAGCATGGCGCGCTGGCCACCGACGCGGCGCTGGAGCCCGATCTCCACGCCGCCTTCCCCAGGGCGATGCAGAAGAAATTCGCCACCGCGATCGATACGCATCGCCTGCGCGGCGAGATCGTCGCGACGAAACTCGCCAACCGTATGGTCAACCGGCTGGGGGTGCTCCACCCCTTCGAACTCGCCGAGGAAGAGGGCGCGGCGATGACCGATATCGCGGCGATGTTCGTGGTGGTCGAGCGGCTGTTCGACCTGCCCGCCTTATGGGCCGAGATCGAGACGGCGGCGATGCCCGAGGCGGCGCGGCTGGCGCTGTTCGACGAGGTGGCGGTCGCGACTCGCTCGCAGATCGCCGACCTGCTCCGCGTCACGCGCCCCGGCACGATGCCCGGTGCGGTGTGCGGGCTGCTCGGCAGCGGGATCACCGCGCTCGACCGGCAGACCAAGGCGCTGCTGCTCGACGAGGCAAGCGCGCAATCGGCGCGGATTTCCGCCATGCTGGAGCAAGCGGGTGCGCCCCGCAAGCTGGTGCAGAAGGTGGTGCGGCTGTTCGAGCTGGACGGGGCGGTCGGCCTCGCCGATCTCGGCGCGAAACGATCGATCGACGAAACCGTGCTGACGCGCGCCTTCACCCGGCTCGGCCATGCGCTGGGGCTCGACTGGGCGCAGGCCAATGCCGCGCGCATCTCGTCGAGCGATCCGTGGGAGCGGCTGCTGATCGCGGGGCTCGCGCGCGATTTCCAGCAGCTGCGGCTCGAATTCCTCGCGAGGGGGTCGGGCGATCCGCAGGCGCAGGTCGAGGCGTGGCTGGAGGCGAATGCCGGGCGCGTCGCGCAGTTC
>JALYTP010000138.1 GCA_030854225.1 Pseudomonadota bacterium | reverse complement strand
CCCCAGGCTTGCTCGGTCGCGGGACGTTGCGCGGCAACGGATAGCCCGCCGACGCAGTCCGCCCGGTATCGGGCCACGATCCGCGCGGGCGACCACCCCGACGCAATGACGAGGTGACGCGGCGACGAGGCCGCGAGCCCATTCCGCTTGCTTCATCGCCGATTATCGTGCAGAGCGTGGTTAACGCGAACGGAAAGAGCTGCTCCTTTCGCCGTTACCGGCCAGCACGCCGCGCTTTGCCGAACCGGGGCCCGAACTGGCCCGAACCTGAATCGATCGGAACGCCCCCGCAACGAACTGCGGACGAAATGGCCTGCGTTTGACATGCGACACGAAGGCCTTGCCACGGCGCATCAAGGTTCGACGACAGTAAGTTGGTCAATAGCGAAGGTTGTGCCGGATTTGGCCGGGCGGGCACTGTGACGCATCTATCCTATTGTGTCGTCCCAAACTGGATCATGAAAGATACTTAATAAAAAAGGACCTGATCCGAATCAGTTGACTCGATCTGACTTGAGGCATAGCGCCAAATCACTGGTTAAGAAGTTCTTAACTTTTGCAAGAGGGGGTAAAGCGACAATGCGCGGACGAATTCGCCATGCGGCAATCAGCGCCCTGCTCCCGCTCGGCATGTTCTCGTTTGGCATGACGGTGTCTGCCCCGGCTTTCGCCGCGGCTGTGGTGCCGACGCTGACGCCCCCGGCGGACGCGACCCGCTCTCTCGCGGTATCGGTGTCGGGGTACATCACCCCCAAGTGCACCGTCGATACCAAGGACAGCGATGGAAGCTTCGGCGATATCACCAACCGCCGCACCGGCGTCGCAGACAGCGTTTCCTTGTCGTTGCCGTTCACGATGAGCTGCAATTCACCGTATGAAGCGGTGCTGGTGTCGAAGAACGGCGCGTTGGCCTATGACGGCATGACGCAGTCGCAATTCGCCAGCACGGTCGATTACAGCGCCGCGCTCGACATGTCGCGGATCGCGGGCGGCGTCGCGCTTCGCTGCGACAGCGATGCGATGCGCGGCAATGACGGTGACCGTTCCAGCTGCCGCACCAATTCGGCCAACGACGTCGCCAGCGCGACGGGCGACGGCAATATCGTCCTGAAACTCAAGCCCGGCGCGCTCCCGCTGTTGATGGGATCGTATTCGGACAAACTGACCCTGAAGCTCTCGCCGCGCGTGTAGCGCGAAGAGCCTCGAACGCTATGTGCCGGACTCCGCGGTGGGGGCCGACCATCCGATCCCAGGATCGGCACAAACCGCGTCACAAGACGCACTAGGAAGGAAGCAAGCTCATGAAGACCATTCTCCTCTCGGCAGTCGCCCTCTCAATGGTCGCCGCCAGCCCCGCATTCGCAGCGGTCAATCCCGACCGCGACGGCATTGGAACTTACGTAATCACCGGCAGCGCGAGCAATTATTGCGAGCTGGGTCCGGTCGCTGGTGAAGGCGGCCAAGCTGCTGGACTGAACACCACCGTCGACGCATCCTCGAATGGTTCGTATGGGTTCAATACCTCGGACGCGACCATCCACATCACTCAGTTGCAGTCTGATAACAACGACCATGCGAAGGCTTGGAAGGCTTCGCTCAATATGCGTCGCTCCATCTGCAACACTGCGTATACGGTGACGGCAAACAGCTCGAACGGTGGCTTGCAGTATCAGGGCCAGACGACTGGTGGATCAAACTTTGCCACGAACCTGCCTTACACCGTTGCTGTGAACTTTGCGGGAACGCACGGCACTGCGTCGTCGACTGACGCTCATGGCAATGACTATAACTTGATCAGCAGCAACAACGCCACCGCTGGCGACTTCAAGCTGACCTTTAGCGATACGGCTGACAACAGCCACTATCTGCTGGCAGGCGACTACACGGATACCGTGGTGGTCAAGCTTGCTGCCAACACCGGTACGGCGACTTCGTAAGTCAAACCGAGCGAGTATCTGATGCTCGCTCGATAGAAGCGAAGGGGGGGCCAGCGGCCTTCCCTTCGTCTTCATGCTCGCGTACGTAACGTTCGGGGATGGCCTAAAACGGCCAAGGCCATAATGGCCTAGAATGGGGGATTACAGGTGTTCAAAACACGCAGTCGCTTGCGCGCCTGGGGCATCGGCATCGCCGGGGCCGCGATCCTCGCCGCCACGACCCCGGCCGTCGCGCTCCTCGTCCAGCCGATTGTCATCCGCATGCAGACCAGCGGCAAGCAGGCCAGCGCTGCGATCACCGTAGTCAACGATCGCAACCGCCCCAACACGGTCGAACTCAAGCTGTCGAAGCTGGTGGTTCCCAAAGACGGGCCGGTCCAGCTGACGCCCGATAACGGCGACAATTTCCTCATCTTCCCGCCGATCGCGACGATCCAGCCCGGCAAGACCCAGGTCTTCCGCGTGCGCTGGGTCGGCGAACCGGTGCTGGGCGAAGCGCAAAGCTACATGATCACCACCGGCGAAGTGCCGATCGAGCAGAAGGGCACCGGCGTCCAGGTGGTGTATGCCATCCAGTCGCTGCTCACCGTCAGCTCGCCGAAAATGGCCTCGGTCGTCTCGGTCGTCTCGGCGGAGCGCGCCTCGCACACCTTCCCGGCCAGCGAAACGGGGGCGGCGCATACCGATCCGGGCATGAACGTCACCTTCGCCAATACCGGCAACGACGTCGCCTATATTTCCGATTATGCGATGCGGATGGAAATTCCCGGCACGCCGTGGAAGCTCGACGTCAATTCGCGTAACATCCAGCAATATGTCGGGCTCGGCCTGATCCCCCCCAATGCACAGCGCACGTTGTTCGTGCCGGTGACGGACCTGCCGGCGACGGGCGAGGTCAAATTCTCGTTCAAACACGACAATCTCGGCTGATCCATGAACAAGGGGGCAGCAAGAAATTCGGTGGGGATCGCGGCGCTGATCGCGGCGTGGCCGGCCTTCGCCGCGACACCGGCGGCGACCGCGCCTGCGTCCATCAATACGCCGGTGGTTGCCGCCGTGGCGGCTGCGGCGGAACCGCCCGCGCCGAGACAGCGCATCAACACCACCGGCAAGGCCATCGTCATCACCGTGCCGATGCGCGCCAGCGGGCCGCTGGGTCAGGTGCAGATCACCATCGCGCCGGACGACAGCCTGTCGGTATCGGCGGAAGATTTCACCAACGCGCTGACACAGATCGTCAAGCCGGACGAGATCGCGCGGATCAAGGCGTTGGCCGGGCCGGCCGGCCAGCTTTCCGCCGCTCAGGCCGCCACGCTGGGCTACAAGCTAAGTTACGACAGCGAGAATGTCGAGCTGGTGGTGAATTTCGATACCGCGCTGCTGGCGACACGATCGATCGATATCATCGCGCCGGGCACCTACACCGCAGTCCAGCCGGATCGATCCGCCGGGTTCGCCGCCTATCTCAACTACCGCGTCGGTGAAATCCTCCAGGTGACGGGGCCGCGCAAGGGGCAGGCCGATTTCCTCGGCGATTTCGAACTGGGCGGGCGGATCTCGCAGGCGATCGGGTTCGACAATTTCGCGACCGTCGATCCGCGCGCCGATCATACCTTCGTGCGCACGTCGTCGCGCATTTTCTACGATATTCCCGGCCCCTCGCTGCGCCTCACCGCGGGTGACCTGTTCACCGAGACGGCGGGTTTCCAGGCCGATCCGCAGATTTCCGGCCTGAACATCAGCCATCTGATCGACACCTTCTATCCGGGCGCGCCGGTGTCGGGCACGTCGAGCCGCAATCTCGTGCTCAATCGCGACGCCGACGTGCAGATCCTCGTCAACGGCATCCCCGTCAGCCAGATCCACCTTGGCCCCGGCTCATACGATCTGCGCAATCTGCCGGTGGCGCAGGGCGCGAACAACCTCCAGGCGGTGATTACCGATTCGTCGGGCGAGCGCCGCGTGCAGAATTTCAGCTTCTTCCAGTCGGCGCAGCTGCTCAGCCCCGGCATTTCGGAATATACCCTGTCCGCCGGCGTGCTGGCGCCGCTGGGTGACAACGGCCCCGATTACACCAATAAGCCGGCCGTATCGGGCTTCTATCGACGGGGCATCAACGACCAGCTGACGCTCGGCGTCAACGCGCAGGCCGCCAAATACGATCAGGTGTTCGGCGTCGATGCGACCTTCGGATCGTCGATCGGCCTGTTCAGCGGCAGCATCGCGGCCAATCACGTCAATACCGGGCAGGGGGGTGCCGCAGCGCGCCTCCAATACAGCTATGCCGACAAGACCAATACGGTGACATTCGCGCGCAGCTTCGACCTGTTCGTGGAGTACGACTCGAAGTATTTCACGTCGCTGACCAGTTTTTCACGGAGCAATCTGGTTACATTGCCTGGTGCCGGCGCCATCGTCGTGCCGCTTCCGATCGGTGCGTTCGACCTCGCCAACGTCAACACCAATTCACAGGCGCTGCTCGTCACCGCCAACCTCAACCAGCCGCTGACCCGCGCGCTGGTGTTGCAGCTCAGCGGTACGTACAGCCACGGCCGCGACGGGTTCGGCGATCGCGGATCGCTGTCGGCGCTGATCACCTATCAGGCGCCGTTCCGCACCACGCTCGGCGTCGGCGTCACCTATCAATGGGCGCCGCGCGATACCAATCCCAACTTCCTCACCGGCCGCGGGTTCAGCTTCCTGGCGACGTTGACCCACCGGTTCGGGCCGCACGCGACGCTGAGCGCCAGTGCGGACCGCTTCAACCAGCGCGTGAGCTTCTCGCGCTCGCCGACGCGCCCGGTCGACGATTATTTCATCAACGCCGATGCCTCGCACAACCGTTTCGGCACCTCGGCCAACGCTACCGCCGGGTACGAAACCAATCGCGGCGATATCGAGGCGACCTATTCCACCGCGCTCGATCGTGGCGGCGGGATCGTGTCGCAACAGGTCGGCGCGTTCTTCAACGGCAGCCTCGTTATCGCGGACGGTCGGGTCGGCGTGGGCCGGCGGATCACCGATGCATTCGCGGTCATCGGCAAGGACGCATCGCTGGGCGATCGCCAGGTGATCATCGAATCGCGCTTCGCCAATCAGGTCGTCGCGCGGTCGGGCACGTTCGGCCCGGCGGTCGTCCCGATCAGCTCGTACCAGCGCGCCCTGGTGC
>JALYTP010000137.1 GCA_030854225.1 Pseudomonadota bacterium | reverse complement strand
TCACATAGCTTTCGGCGATGCCCGAATTGAGCATCACGCGCGTTTCGCCGAGGCCCTTTTCGTTGACGTCCGCGATCCCGACGCGCCAGCCGCGGGCGGCGAACAATTTGGCGGTCGCCTGGCCGATGCCCGATCCGCCGCCGGTGATGAAGATCGCCCTGGTCTGGCTCATCGCGCCGCTCCTGCTTCGTATTTGACGCTCACCCTATCGTCCCGCACAACCGCCGTCGATGCCCGCCGACCAACCTTGCGCCGGACCCTCGGTCGCCTTTGCCAGCGTGACCAGGCGCTATGCCGGCGGAACGGTGGCGGTGGACGACGTGACGCTGGAGATTGCGGGTGGCAGTTTCGTCGCGCTGGTAGGGAGTTCGGGATCGGGCAAGTCGACCTTGCTCAAAACGGTCAACCGCCTGATCGAGCCGACCGCGGGCAGCGTTTCGATCGGCGGCGCGGACGTGATGGCGGGCGACGCGCACGCGCTTCGGCGGCGGATCGGCTACGTCTTCCAGAATATCGGCTTGTTCCCGCACATGAATGTGGCGGAGAATATCGCCATCGGCCTGCGGCTGACGAACGAGAAAGACCGCGCGGCACGAGTCGGCGATTTGCTCCACCTGGTCGATCTGCCGCGCGCGGTGGCTACGCGGATGCCCGATGCGCTGTCCGGCGGGCAGCGCCAGCGCGTCGGCGTGGCGCGCGCGCTCGCCACCGCGCCGGGGTTGATGCTGATGGACGAACCGTTCGGCGCGCTCGATCCCGTCACGCGCGATCAATTGGGGTCGCGGGTGCGCGAGTTGCACGACCGGCTCGGGCTGACCACGATCATGGTGACGCATGATATGGCCGAGGCGCTGATCCTCGCCGACCGTGTGCTGGTGATGGCGAAGGGGCGGATCGTGGCGGATGCGACGCCGGTCGCGCTGATCGCGGGCAAAGGCGGGGCGCAGGCCGATGCGCTGGTCGAGGTGCCGCGCGCGCAGGCGGCCAAGCTGCGCGCGCTGGAGGGCGAGGCGTGAGCGCGTTCCTCGCCGCCTTCACCCGCGTGCCCGATCTGCTCGCGGCGCATTTGCTGCTCGCGTTTTCGGCGCTCGCGCTCGGCATCGTGATCAGCCTGCCGCTGGCGATCTGGTCGGCGCGCCATCCGCTCGTCGCGCGTGGCGCGCTGGGTCTGGCGAGTCTCGTTCAGACGATCCCGAGCTTGGCGTTGCTGGCGCTGTTCTATCCGCTGCTGTTGTCGCTCTCGACCCTGGTCGGTGGCGGCATTCCCGCGCTCGGCTTCTTGCCGTCGCTGCTCGCGCTGACGCTCTACGCCATCCTGCCGATCCTTCGGAACGGCGTCACCGGGCTGACAGGGCTCGATCCGGCGGTGATCGAGGCGGCGGATGGTGTGGGGATGACCGCGTGGCAGAAGCTGCGGCTGGTCGAAGCCCCCCTCGTCGCACCCGTGCTGATGGCCGGCATCCGCACCGCCGCCGTCTGGACGATAGGCGCGGCGACGCTCTCCACCACGGTCGGCCAGCCGAGCCTGGGCGATTTGATCTTCGCCGGACTTCAGACGCAGAACTGGGCGTTGGTGCTGGCCGGATGTTTCGCCGCCGCCGCGCTGGCGCTGAGCGTCGATGCCCTGCTCGGGGTGATCGAGCACGGCATCCGCCATCGCCGCCGGGTGCAGCTCTGGGTTGCGGCGGCGATCCTTGTCGCGGGTGTCCTTGCCGCGCTCGCGCCGCTGCGGCCGAGCGGGCGCGAGACGGTAGTGATCGGCGCCAAGGGCTTTTCCGAGCAATATATCCTGGCCCGCGTGATGGGCCACAAGCTGGAAGCGGCGGGCTACCGTGTCGATTATCGCGAGGGGCTTGGCTCGGTCGTTGCCTTCGCTGCGGCATCGGGCGGCGATGTCGATGCCTATGTCGATTATTCGGGCACGATCTGGACCAACGAGATGAAGCGCACCGCCGTGCCCCCGCGCGCCGCGATCGTGGCGGGCGTGGCGGATTGGGTGGCGCGCGAACACCGCATGACGCTGCTCGGCACGCTCGGGTTCGAGAATACCTATGCCTTCGCGATGCGCATTGAGGATGCCGCGCGGCGCCATGTGACGAGCATCGCCGACTTGACGGCGATCGCCCCGCACTTGCGCTTCGCCACCGACATCGAATTCCTCGAACGCCCCGAATGGGCGGCGGTGCGCAAGGCCTATGACCTGCGCTTCGCCGCCGCGCATCCCTATCAGCCGACCTTCATGTACAAGGCGCTGGAGAGCAAGACGGCCGACGTCATCTCCGCTTTCTCCTCCGACGGGCGGATCGCGGCGGACAAGCTGACCGTGCTGGCCGATCCGAAGGGGGCGATCCCCGGTTACGACGCCGTGCTGTTGCTCTCGCCGCGCCGGTCGCACGACGCGCGCTTCATCGCCGCGCTCAAGCCGCTGATCGGGCGCATTCCCGTCGCGGCGATGCGTGAGGCGAACTACATGGTGGATCGCGACGATGACAAGGCGAGCCCGGAGGTGGCGGCACGCTGGCTGGAAAAGACGTTGCGGCTCTAGCCGCGCACCGCCGTGACGAAATAATCGAGCGTCAAATCATCGGACATCACAAACCCGCGCGCTGGCGAAAAGCTCAGCCCGCGCGTGTCGATCACCTTCAGCCCCGTGCCTTCGATCAACACGACCAGCTCGTCGGGCGCGAGGAACTTGTCCCAATCGTGCGTCCCGCGCGGAATGCGGCCGGTGCCCTCGCCGATGGTGATCATCGCCAGCCGTGACAGCGCGGTGCGATTGGGGGTGGAGAGGATCAGCAGCCCGCCCGGCGCCAGCGCGCGCGCCAGTCCCGCGACGAATGCCGCCGGGTTCGCGACATGCTCGATCACCTCGAGGCTGGTGACGAGATCGAACGCTTCGCCTTGCAGCTCCTCGATCCCGCCGGCGCGGTAATCGATCGTCAGCCCGCCCTGCGCCGCGTGGCTCCGCGCCGCCGCGATATTCTCCGCCGCCGCGTCGATCCCCGTCACCACCCCGCCGAGGCGCGCCAGCGGTTCGCACAGCAGCCCCGCGCCGCACCCGACATCGAGCACGCGCTTGCCCGCCAGCGGCGTGAAGCCCGCGGCCTCGCCGTGCCAGTGCGCATCGACCCGCTCGCGCAGATAGCCGAGCCGCGCGGGATTGAGCTTGTGCAGCATCGCCGACGAGCCCTTGGGATCCCACCACTCCGCCGCCATCGCGCCGAAATGCGCCGCCTCGTCTGCGTCGATCGTGCCGCCCGGGATCGTTTCGGTTGTAACGGTTGCGCTCGTCATGCCGCCCACCCTATCAGGCGGGCTTGTTTCACCCAAGGGCTGACGACACCGGCAATGGCGCGCATCGTGATGAAATTCGGCGGCACGTCGATGGCCGGGATCGAGCGCATCAGGAGCGTCGCCGCGCGGGTGAAGCGCGAAGTGGCGGCGGGCAACCAGGTCGCGGTGGTCGTCTCGGCGATGGCGGGCGAAACAGACCGGCTGGTCAATTTCTGCCGCGAGGCCTCGTCGCTCTACGATCCGCGCGAATATGACGTGGTCGTCTCGGCGGGCGAGCAGGTGACGAGCGGGTTGCTCGCCATCGCGCTGCAAGCGGCGGGCGTGAAGGCGCGCAGCTGGCTGGGCTGGCAATTGCCGATCAACACCTCCGACGCGCATGCCTCGGCACGGATCGGCGATATCGATACCGCCGCGCTCGATGCCGCGCTGAACGCGGGCGAGGTCGCGGTGATCCCCGGCTTTCAGGGCGTCGCGCCGGGAAGGCGGGTCACCACGCTCGGCCGCGGCGGATCGGATACGTCGGCTGTGGCGGCGGCGGCGGCGATGAAGGCCGACCGGTGCGACATCTACACCGATGTCGACGGGGTCTATACCACCGATCCGCGCATCGTGCCGCGCGCGCGCAAGCTCAGGAAGGTGACGTACGAGGAAATGCTCGAGCTCGCCAGCGTCGGGGCCAAGGTGCTCCAGACGCGCTCGGTCGGGCTGGCGATGAAGGAACAGGTCCGCGTGCAGGTGCTCTCCTCCTTCACCGGGGACGATGCGCCGATGGCGGACACATTGCCCGGCACGATGATCGTGGGGGAAGAGGAGATCGACGACGTGGAACGACAACTCATCACCGGCATCGCGCATGACAAGAACGAGGCCAAGATCACGCTGACCCGGGTGCCTGACAAGCCCGGCTCGGTCGCCGCGATCTTCGCGCCGCTCGCCGATGCCAGCATCAACGTCGACATGATCATCCAGAACATCGCGCACCAGTCGGGATCGACCGACGTGACCTTCACCGTGCCCGCCGTCGATCTCGCCCGGTCGATCGAGGCGCTCACCCGGGCGCGAGATGAAATCGGGTTCGCCGACCTGATCCACGACACCCGCGTCGCCAAGATATCGGTGGTCGGCGTGGGGATGCGCAGCCATGCCGGCGTCGCCTCGACGATGTTCACCACGCTGGGGCAGCGCGGCATCAACATCCAGGCAATCTCGACCAGCGAGATCAAGGTCAGCGTGCTGATCCACGAGGACGAGACCGAACTGGCGGTACGCGTGCTGCACACGGCCTACGGGCTGGACGCGGAGGATGCGGCGTAGCAGCCGGCGCAGCGCTCAGGATTTCGAGAGCAGGTACTGCCGGATATTGTCGCGCCGATCCAGCTGGTGCCCGCCGATCGCACTGACGAACACCGTGCCGAACACCAGCGCGGCGAACCCGAGCAAGCCGATCCGCAGGCGGCGGTTCTTGCCGCGCACCATCGCGCGCAGCGCGGCGGCGGTTTCGGGGTAGAGCAGGATCGCCGAATTGGACGGCGACCAGCGCCGCCGCTTCACATCCATGCGCGTTTCGTGCCGCCCCCATTGATCGATCACCACGATCAGCCCGATCAGCGACAGGAAACTGCTCGGCACCCAGATCAGGAACCCGCCGGTCTGCTCGTCGATCAGCGGCGACATCGTGCCGATACGGTGCGGATCGAGATAGGCGGTGTAGAGGATCGTCGTCTTGACCGTCAGGTAGGCGCCGAGCAGCAACTGGCTGAGCACCGCGATCCAGATCATCATCAGGCGCCAGCCGTGCGTGGGCGCATGCGGCGCGGGCCGTCGCGCGAACACCCGGCCCCAGAACAGCACGCCGGCGAGCAAC
>JALYTP010000136.1 GCA_030854225.1 Pseudomonadota bacterium | reverse complement strand
AGGGCTTTCGCCGCTTCCTGCTGTCGCGCACGGGGCAGGCGATCTTCGCGCGCTACGGATTTTCGGCGCGTTGATATGCTGAGCGCGGACGAATGGGGCATCGTCGCGCTGTCGCTCAAGGTCGGGGTCGCCGCGACGCTCGTCACGTTGCCGCTGGCGTTCGCGGTCGCCTATCTGCTCGCGCGCGGGCGCTTTCCCGGACGCATCGTGCTCGACGCCGCGATCCACCTGCCGCTGGTCGTGCCGCCGGTGGTGACGGGGTGGGTGCTGCTCCTCGCCTTCGCGCCGACGGGGCCGATCGGGGGGCCGCTCGAACGCTGGTTCGGCGTCACCGTCCTGTTCCGCTGGACCGGCGCGGCGATCGCGGCGGGCATCATGGCGTTGCCGCTGATGGTGCGTGCGATCCGCTTGTCGATCGAGGGCGTCGACCGGCGCCTCGAAGGGGCGGCGCGCACGCTGGGCGCGGGGCGCTGGCGGACGTTTGTCAGCATCACGTTGCCACTCAGCCTGCCCGGGGTGATCGCGGGTGCGGTACTCGGCTTTGCGCGCGGGCTGGGCGAATTCGGCGCGACGATCACCTTCGTGTCGAACGTGCCGGGCGAAACGCGCACCCTGCCGCTCGCCATTTACGGCGCGTTGCAGACGCCGGGCGGCGACGCGGCGGTGTGGCGGCTGTCCGCGATCTCGGTCGCGATCAGCTTCGTCGCGCTGGTCGTCTCCGAATTGCTCGCGCGGCGCAGCGGACGGGGGCAGCATGTCCTTTGACGTGGACGTCGGCGTGCGGCGCGGCGACCGATCGGTCGCATGCCGGATAACGGCAGGCGACGGGCTGACGGTGCTGTTCGGCCCATCGGGCGCGGGCAAGACGAGCGTGCTCGACATGGTCGCGGGGCTGCTCCGGCCCGATGCGGGGCATGTGCGGGTGGGCGGCGAGATGCTGTTCGATGCGGCGGCGCAGATCGACGTGCCGCCGGATCGGCGCGGCGCGGGTTATGTCTTTCAGGAACCGCGACTGTTTCCCCACAAGCGGGTGCGCGCGAACTTGCTCTACGGCGCGGGCGACGGCGCGGAGGGGCTGGACGAGACGGTCGCCTTTCTCGGCCTCGGGCATTTGCTCGATCGCTGGCCTCGTACCTTGTCCGGCGGTGAGGCGCGACGCGTGGCGATCGGCCGCGCGCTGCTGTCGCGACCCCGATTCCTGTTGCTGGACGAGCCGCTCTCCTCGCTCGACCGGGCGCGCCGCGACGAGATCATGACCGTGATCGAGCGCCTGCGCGACGAGAGCGGTCTGCCGATCCTGATGGTCACGCATGACGCCGCCGAGGCCGAGCGGCTGGCGAGCAGGATCGTCGAGCTTTAGCGCGCGCGATTGCGCAACAGGTGTCGCGCCACTTGCACCAGCCCTGCGAAGACCACCAGCGCCACCACTACCAGCACGACAATGTGGACCTTGCCCCACAGCCGATCGATCAGCGGATCGAGCGCGTGGCCGACATAGAAACCGAGCAGGGTGAACGCCGGGCCCCATACCGCGGCCGCCAGCGCGTTCAGCGGCACGAACGTGCGCGCCGGCACGCGCGAGGTGCCGATCGCGATCGGGCTCACCGTGCGCATGCCGTAGATGAAGCGGAAGGCGAGGATGAAGCCGGTCGGTCGCCGTTCGAGCAGCGCGATCGCACGGCCGAAGGTGGGCTTGGCGCGCATCTTTTCGACCCAGCGGTGATTCTGGAAACGCCGGCCGAGATAGAACCACGCCTGGTCGACCACGAACGACCCGATGGCCGCAGCGATGCATGCCGGGATCAGCGGCACCAGCCCGCGATGCGCGAGCACGCCGCCCGTCACCACCACCGCCTCGCCCTCGATCCCCGATCCGAGCAGGATCGCGATCAAGCCGTAGCGCACGACGAGGGTTTCGATGGTCATGTGGGCCCAATGCCCGAAGCGCCGGCAAGGCGCCACGGCTTACGGGGTCGCCGCCAAAAAGGGTCTGATCCGGCCCGATCGGAACATGGCCGAGGAACGAACGTTCTGCACCCGGTCCGATAAGGGCCCTGTACCCATTATGACGAGAGGTTTGTCATGAAGAGATTGATTGCGCTGGCGCTCATCGCCGGCACCGCGCTTGGCACGGCTTCGGTGGCCGATGCGCGCCAGGGATGCGGTCGCGGTGCACACCGTGGACCTTACGGCCATTGCCGTGTGAATTATGGCAACCGGGGCGTGATCGCCGCGCCGGGCGTTCGCCTGGTGATCGGCAATTATTACCATCACCGCGGTTACTGGGATGGCCGTCGCTACTGGCAGCGTCGTGAACGCTGGCACGGTGGCTGGCGTTATCGCTAGGCGCTGAGGCAATCGCCTGAATAAAAAGCCGCCTCCCGGTTCTTCGGGCGGCGGCTTTTTTATGCGCGGTGCACGGGACTACACACCGCCCAGATAATCCATCTTGCCGATCGGCACGCCCTTCATCCGCAGGATGTCGTAGGCGGTGGTGATGTGGAAGTAGAAATTGGGGATGGCGAACCCGAGCACATAGCTTTGCGCGGTGAAGGTCATCTCGGTATCGGGCAGCTTGAGGATCACCTCGTCGCTCTCCTTCCCGTTCAGCGCGTCGGCGGGCACCGATTGCAGGAAATCGATCGTTTTGGCGATTCGCGCCTGCATATCGGCGAACGTCACTTCATTGTCCTCCATCGCGACATTCTCCACGCCGCCGATCCGCACCATGCAGCCCTTGGCCGAATCACTCGCGCGCTGAATCTGCGCGGTCAGCGGCGTCATGTCGGCGATCAGCCGCGCATCGGCCAATTCGGCTTCGGGCATGCCTTTCTCGGCGGCGAAGGCCCGGCCTTTTTCCAGGATCGCCGCGAGGTTCTTGAGCGCGCGGATGAAAACGGGCGCGGTGAGCGTGTGCAGATCGGTGGCCATATATTCCTCGTGATGGTTGCCCGGCATAGATGGGGCGCCGGGCGCAAAAGAAAACCGCCGCCCGGGATAAACCGGACGGCGGCGTTTCTTTTCGACAGGTGGGCGCCGAACGTCAGCCGGTCACTGGGCCTCGTTCAGATACTCGCCGGCATCGGCATCGGTGCCGGTGCCGCTCGTCACCGCCGCCGCCAGCGCATCGTTGCCGGTATCGTCGGCGACGTCACGCTTCAGCTCGGCGGCACGCTCTTCCTCGGCCGAATCCGGCGCGATGAGGGTCGCCTGCAACGCACGCTGCTGCGCGCGCAGGGCAACGTCGCGGCTGGTCGCCGCCACGCGCAGGCGGTTCATGCCCGCACCGGTGCCCGCCGGGATCAGGCGACCGACGATGACGTTTTCCTTCAGGCCCGTCAGCGTGTCCTTCTTGCCCTGAACCGCCGCCTCGGTGAGGACGCGGGTGGTCTCCTGGAACGACGCCGCCGAGATGAAGCTGCGGGTTTGCAAGCTGGCCTTGGTGATGCCGAGCAGCACGGGTTTGCCTTCCGCCGGACGTTCCTTCTTGCCGAGCTTGGCGTTGATCTCGTCCATCTCGTCACGATCGACCTGTTCGCCCGCCAGCAGCGTGGTGTCGCCGCCATCGGTGATCTCGACCTTTTGCAGCATCTGGCGAACGATCACCTCGATGTGCTTGTCGTTGATCTTCACGCCCTGCAGTCGGTACACTTCCTGGATTTCCGACACGAGATACTCGGCGAGCGGCTCGATCCCGAGCACCTCGAGAATATCGTGCGGATCAGGGGAGCCGCCGATCAGATTGTCGCCGCGCTTGACGTAATCGCCTTCCTGCACGTCGATCACCTTGGACTTCGGGATGAGGTATTCCACCACCTCGCCGCCGTCCTCCGGCTGGATGCCGATCTTGCGCTTCGCCTTGTAATCCTTGCCGAACACCACGCGGCCGGAAACCTTGGCGATGATCGCGTTTTCCTTCGGCTTGCGCGCCTCGAACAGTTCGGCGACGCGCGGCAGACCGCCGGTGATGTCGCGCGTCTTGGCGCTTTCACGGCTGACGCGGGCAAGCACGTCACCCGCCTGCACCGTGGCATTGTCCTCGACCGACAGCACCGCACCCGAGGCGAGCATGTAGCGCGCCGCTTCGCTCGTATCCGAGCCCGTGAGGGTCAGGCGCGGGCGGAGGTCTTCCTTGGTCTTGGTGGTGGCGCGGTTCTCGGTCACGACGCGCTGGGCGATGCCGGTGGCCTCGTCGGTCTGCTCGGTGAGCGTCTTGCCTTCGATCAGATCGACATATTTCACCGTACCGCCGGTTTCCGTGATCACCGGCATGGTGAACGGATCCCATTCGGCCATGCGGTCGCCCTTCACGACGATATGGCCATCGTCGAACATCACATAAGCGCCGTACGGAATGCGGTGCACGGCGAGTTCGCGCCCGTCCATGTCCAAGATGGCGATCTCGCCCGAGCGGCTCAGCACGACGCGGCGGCCGCGCTGATCCAGGATGATGCGCAGGTCGCGGAACTCGACCTTGCCGTCCGAGGTCGCTTCCAGGTTCGACTGCTCGTTGAGCTGCGCGGCGCCGCCGATGTGGAACGTGCGCATCGTCAACTGCGTGCCCGGCTCGCCGATCGATTGCGCCGCGATCACACCGACCGCCTCGCCGATGTTCACCGGCGTGCCGCGGGCAAGATCGCGCCCGTAGCATTTGCCGCACACGCCGATCTTGGTTTCGCACACCAGCGGGCTGCGGATCTTGACTGCCTGGGTGCCGACCGCCTCGATCTTCACGATCATCGGCTCGTCGAGCAGGGTGCCTGACGGGATGATGATCTCGTTGGTCTTGGTGTCGACGATATCCTCCGCCGTGGTGCGGCCGAGGATGCGTTCGCCGAGCGAGGCGATGGTCGATCCGCCCTGCACGATCGCGCGCATTTCAAGCGCGCGTTCGGTGCCGCAATCCTGTTCGATGATGACACAGTCCTGCGACACGTCGACCAGGCGGCGAGTCAGGTAGCCCGAGTTGGCGGTCTTGAGCGCCGTATCCGCGAGGCCCTTGCGGGCACCGTGGGTGGAGTTGAAATACTCAAGGACGGTCAACCCTTCCTTGAAGTTCGAGATGATCGGCGTCTCGATGATCTCGCCCGACGGCTTGGCCATCAGCCCGCGCATCCCGGCAAGCTGCTTGATCTGCGCCTGCGAGCCACGCGCACCGGAGTGCGCCATCA
>JALYTP010000135.1:4582-5211 GCA_030854225.1 Pseudomonadota bacterium | reverse complement strand
CAACTTGCCTACTATCGTGGCGGTCATATCCTCCAGCCAATCAGGCCTGAAAAGATTTGCCGGAACCCGATCATTCGAAATAATCCGCCAATTGATGATGTTTCTGGCGCGCTTCGCTGATGGAGATCCCGACAACGGCTGGCCAGGGTAATAAAACCCTCGCAGGGTCTCGCCATTTTGTCCGCTGAACCGCGGGTGGGGTGGGCGTGCGGCGTTGACGGAATTGATCAGCGCACGATCGAGCGGATTGGAACTATAATCGTCGCGAGCGGCTGCAACTGCGATCAGTGACTCAATAGCCCCGTCACCGCCAACGAAGGCGGCGGGGTCTATAACCTCGTGTTTCATACCACTGTCCTGGGCGAGCCGCGCAGCCAGGATGACATCGACCGCGTTGCCATTGCCGAGCGTCAGGCCAAGTCGGCCCCGACGGCGCTCACGCGGGATCGCGGCCAGCATCATCCGGCTGTCCCATCCACCGGTGAGCTCGACTTCCGCATCGGCGTGCGCGTCCAGCAGCCGGATTGTGGCCGCGGCCACGGCATCGGCAGGATCGGACAAGATGCTGGCAGCCGGGAGGCGGCGCAGCGAGAACTGTCCGTTCGCGATGGCGCCGACCGTTCCTAGCG
>JALYTP010000135.1:0-4572 GCA_030854225.1 Pseudomonadota bacterium | reverse complement strand
ACCCCCGCAGCGATGCTGAGGTCGTCAATGACCATCCCGGTCAAGGCCAGGCTGCCCAGCGCCTCGCGGTCAACGCCAAGCCCGAACGCTCGCGCGATCGCAGTCGCGGTCGATGCCATGACCGCCACGCCCTCGCCTTGCCAGTAAAACCAGTGCCCCATGCCTCCGGCGTCCGCAGCGACGTTCGCCGTTTCGCCCTTCAACCAGGCCAATCGAAATGGCGGCGCCCAGTCCGCCATCGCTTGATCGCCTTCGGTGACAAGGCGCTGGGCGATCTCGTGCGGCGTCATCAAACGCCCTCGCCTGCGATCGACGATGCCGCCCTGCATTGCCAGCAGCGGAGCCTCGCCGGGCGTCCAGTCCGCGCCCCGCATGAACACAAGCGATGTTCCGGAAACGCTGGTGGCATCGTTCCGCGAGGCGAAGTCCGCCGCAGCCAAGGGAGCGCGAAAGCTTGCGATCAGCAAAATATGGCCTCTCAGGTCGAGTGCAGATGTGATCGGGGTAGCGCCGGTTACGGGTTCTTATACCGAGCAAATCCTTAAGGCTCGCTGTGCCGTGAAGATTCCCGGGTATCGGCTCTACCTCGCAGAGCGGTACCGCTCATGCCGAGAAATCGTCAATCGACCGGGTGTGTGCCAGTGCTGAATAGATTGATGCCGAGGACGCGGTGGACGATGAAGCCGGCGGCAAGGTTCCGCAGGACAACGGTCGCGGTTGTTGCCATCGCGGCCCCGACCGCGCCGTACATGGGGACAAGAAGGGTCGTGAGGCCGACGCAGAGTGCGACGCCGACGCCAGCATAGGCAAGGACCCAGCGCTGATTGCCGGTCATGACCAGGATCGAACCCAGCGGCCCGCTCGCCAAGCGGACCAACTGTCCCGCCGCGAGGATCTGAAGCGCCAGCGCACCCTGCCGGAACTCCGGTCCGAAAACGCTGAGCAGCTGGCTCGGGAAGGCGATCAGCACCACGAAAAGGGGCGTTGCGAGCGCCAAGGCAAGGAATAAGGCCCGGCGCGCGACGGCGGCGATCTCGTCCGTCGCACCGACGCGCGCTGCCGCCGCGATACGCGGACCGAGGATCGTGTCCATTGCGGTCTGGACGAGCCCGGCGATCGCGACGAACTGCCAAGCCGCGCGGTACTGGCCGACGATCGCCGCCGGCCAGTACGCGCCAAGCGACACGGTCGTGAACCATTCGGTGAACATGTTGCTCAGATTAGATGCCAGGATCGGCAGCCCGGCAACGACCAGGGGCAGCACCGCGTGCGGTATTGCGGTTGGCCATCCGGCAAGCAGGCGGCGCAAGACCAGCCACGTCAGGACGCAGCTGATGCTTATCCCCGCCAGATAGACCGTTGCCGAACGCAGCAGCGTGGCATGACCGGACAGCGCCAATCCCGCCATCACGACGACGTTGAGAGTCGTCGCGACCGGACCGTCGAACAGCTGCGATGCGAAAATTCGTCCCGACACCCGCAGAGCGCCGGACGCGATGCGTTGCAGCGCCAGGGGAACGGTGACCCACAGCATGATGCCGAGCATCGGCGCGAGGCCGGGCTGCCGCAGCACGTCGACCGCAAAGCGTTCACGGAGCAGCCACAGCAATCCGACGATCAGCGGGGCAACGATCAGGACCAGGCGTGAGCCGCCCGCAATCACGCCACGCGCCGCGGCAAGATTGCCCTCGCGCAGATCCCCCGCAGCAATCCGCACGACCGTCGTATCGACCCCGGCGAGAACAATGAAAGCGAGGATTGTCAGCGTCGAGACCGCGATCCCGAACTGCCCGCTACCGCTCGCGCCAAATTGCCGTGCGATCAGCCACGTCACGCCAAAGCTGGCGGTGGCCGTCCAGATCTTCAAGCCGAAGGTCATGACGGTCTGGGCACCCAGACGATCGGGCATCATGGCCGCTCGCACATACGCCACTCTTCGCCCCATCATCCCAGTCTAAAGCCTATCGATGTGCACACAACCGCCGGTGTCCCGGAGCCTGGCAATTTCACGGTCGCCGCCGGTTCGTTGATCGTCGAAACTTCGGGGCAGGCGAAGGGCGCGCGAGCGTCCGAGGGTATCATCGCGGTTTGAGGCGAGCGTTGCCGGCGGAGAGTCCACCGATCGCCCGCTTACGCCATCCCCGACCGCTGCATCGCGCCCACGGCGATGGTCCTGTAACCTCTCGTCGATATCATTCTGGCGGGAACGGCGATGCCGATACGCTGCTGTTGCCGCCACGCAACCGCGACCAGGAAGCCGAGCAGGACGAAGGCCAGCGGCATGTTGAACTCCGTACTCGACACCGCCTTGATGACGATGAAGTTCAGCAGCGCAATCGCGATCGGTCCCGCCATCGACTCTTCGCCCGGCAGCGCCCGCAGGTAGAGCTTGAGCCCGACGAACAGCGGCGTGAGGAACATCGCCATGAAGGCGGCATAGCCGAGCACGCCGTACTCAAGCACCAGCGACAGATAATAAGTGTCGATGGTCAGCTGGCCGCCGAGATTGGCATAGCCGAGCGTCTGGCCCGAGCGGCCGACCCCGTAGCCGACCGGATTGCTTCGAATCTTCGGCAAGCCCATCGCCCATTGGTCGTCCCGCGCCAGCGAGCTCGGCTGATGCTGGCTGCCGCCGAATGTCATGGTGTGGAGCCGCGGCCAGGTAATCGCCAGCGCCAGGAAAATCATCGCTGCAATCGGCATCATCGCCAGTGCCGAGACGCCGATCAGGCTTTGGCGCTGACGCCGCCAATAACGATACGCCGCGAACCCGCCATAGAGGAACACCGCGATGAAGAACCCGATCATCGCCGAGCGCGCGTTCGTCAGCCACATCGCCGACAGCGCCGCCAGCGAACCCGCAAACATCAACAGCTTGCGGAACAGCCCGGGCACGATGACAAGCTCGTGAATAAGGAACGGGAAGATAATCGCCAGATACTCGGCGCACACCAGGCTGACGGTGAACGTCCCATGCGCGCGATAGATGTCGGTGCCTGCGCGGCCCTGGCTTTTCAAGACGTTGACGAGATAGGCCTGATCGACCGTCATGAAGGACGGAATATGATCGAGCCACGGCACCTGGCCGATGTGAAATTCATAGATCACCTCGAGCGAGACCAGGATCGTCGTCCAGAGAATAACGCGAACGACGCGTTCGATCGCGCCCCCCTTCGTACCCAACCATGCGGCCAGCCCGAACATGCCCGTCCAGAAAATCTGATTGTTGAACCATTTGTTGAGCGACATGCCGATCTCGCTGGAAAACGCCAGCGTGATCACCGTCGTCGCCCAGAACAGCCAGAAGGCGACCCTCAGAAACGGCACGGTCCGCAATATCTCGGCGATTTCGGCACGCATCGTTCCCGAGGTCGAATAGCTCCACAAAGCGACCGTCAGGAGCGCAAAGGCGACGATGCGTTG
The DNA here is from genome assembly GCA_030854225.1 of Pseudomonadota bacterium. Classification (GTDB taxonomy): domain Bacteria; phylum Pseudomonadota; class Alphaproteobacteria; order Sphingomonadales; family Sphingomonadaceae; genus Sphingomonas. The sequence goes on along the minus strand of JALYTP010000135.1, from coordinate 1,149 downwards.
CGGGTTGATCCACGGCAGGCCGGGCAGGTCCACCGATATATAGCTCGGCCATAACGTGTTGGCACCGATGAACCACACCAGCAGCGCCGTGAGCAGAGCGACGGGGGGCGGGGCACCCTCCGGCAGCAGCCACAGGATGACCACCACCGCAACGAGCAGCGGTATCGCCAGCAGGAACAGTAACTGCGCCGGCAGCAACGCCACCAGCGCGCCGGTAATCGCCGAATAACTCAGGACGAACAGCAGCGAGGCTGGCCGCATCCGGCGCCCGGCGCGGTGCGGGCTGAAGGGTTTTAGGACCGCAGGTGTCATGTCACCAAAATTCCAGTCGCCGCATACCTCGTCCGTGTACGAGTGCGATGCGCGTCGTTCTACGTCCGGGACGGCGGCGCGGCAACCTATCGGGGTTGCCGCGCGCGTCGGAAAAGATGGTCACGCACCCGCTCGCGCCGCAGCCGGAGGCCGGGTCGCGGCCACGCACTGTCACGCTAAGCGATGTGGCCCAGTGGATGGAGAGTGATGGCTGCGACATGCCCGGCCAGATCCAAACCAGCGAACGACAGGGCGTGGCTCGCCGCAAAGGCCGCGGCTGGTGCCGAACTCATGCCCCCCGGCAGCGCTGCACCGGTCGCACTCAGACCAACTGCGGCGAGCGCTGCGGCAAAATTTCCTGTGGCCACATGGACGGTCGCTGCGGTGGCGGCAGAAAATCCGGTGCCCTTGGTAAACGTGCCGACCTGGTTCAGAAAATCCAGGTCATGGGCGCTCGCGTCGAGCGCGACATTGGCCCGATTATTGATGAACTCGATGTTGTGACTGCCGCCGGTGACCTGAATACGCGGCGTGTCATGATACGCATCACCGGTTCCTGACCAGGTCAGCGTATTGTCGAAGACCGTGCCGGACGTGTTTTCCAGCCGCAGTCCCTGGCCGGTGCCATCGATGACGGTGTTATGCGAAATGACGACGTCCCGGAAGCCGAGCGCATTGGTATTGTCATCCAGATAGATGCCCAGCATCGGGGCTCCCTTGCCCTGCTCGAGCAGATTGTTTTTGATGACGACCCCCGTCACGACCTGATCGTCGCTCCAGATATGAATACGGTCGCCGTGGTCGCCGGTCCCGCCAAAATTCCACGGGCTGCTGTCC
>JALYTP010000134.1:2592-5231 GCA_030854225.1 Pseudomonadota bacterium | reverse complement strand
ACCGCGGTCAGCCTGACCGATCCGAAGGCGCCGAAGGTCGATGTGCTCACCAATCGCACCGGGCGCTTCTCGGCCAGCGGGCTGGCGCCGGGCAGGTATCGCATCACGATGTCGGGCGACGCCTCGCTTGTCTATGACATCACCGTGGTGCAAAACGCTGAAATGCTGACGCGGTTCGGCGCGCTCAAGCCCAGCGCGCGCTAGATAGGGGAAATATCATGAACGTCGCAGCGATCGCACTCACCGCAATTGCCGCGGCGGTTCTGGTGCCTGGCCAGGCCAACGCCGCGCAGTGCAAGATCACCGGGGTTACCGCGCCGGGCGTCTCGGCGACGTACGATCCGTTCGACGTGACGTTCACCCCCTCGCCCGTTTCGATCTCGATCCAGACCAGGGGCGACAATTGCGCCGGCGCCAAGGTGGAACTCGCGCTGGTGACGACGACGACCAGCCCGAACACCGGATCGCAGGTGCGGCTGGTCAATGGCGGGTCGGTGATCCTGGGAACGGTGCTCGCCGCGGGCCAGCCCCGCGCGATCGTGAACTCGACCGCCGCTTTCACCACCAATCCGTTGCTCCTCACGGTCGGCAGCGCCGGCTCGATTTCGGGTGATGCCTCGCTGGCGCTCGCTCTCCAGCCCGGTCAGGTCGGCAGCCCGGGCGTTTACGATGCGAATCTCGGTCTGGTGGCGCTCCTGACGGATACCAAGGGCAATCAAAGCACCGCCGACACGACGGTGAACGTCGCGGTGACGGTGCGGGCATCGGTCCGCGTCGCGGCGGGGTCGGGCCAGTTGTCGATCAATCTGGGTGAGCTGAAGCCGGGCGCGGTCGGTGGCCCGATCACGTTCGATGCCTATGCCAACGTCAACTACAATTTGCTGTTCAGCTCGGACAATGGCTTCGTGATGCGTCGCGGGGGCAGCGGATCGGCGCCGGGCGTGCCCTATACGCCGACCTTGTCCAACGGCACGATTTCGATCGTCTCGGCCGGCGGCCCGACCGCGAAACGGCAGGCCAGTTTCACTTCACCCAATGACGGCAGGCGGCATCATTCGCTGAGCGTGACGGTGGATCCGTTTCCCAATCTGGGCGCCGGGCAATATTCCGATGTGATGACGCTGGAAATTCGCGCCCGCGTCTGATCGGTTCAGCGCGGCGAGATCGTCACCTGCATGACGACCGGTGCCGATTGTTCGTTCAGCTGCGCGTTGCTCAGCGTCCAGGCCATCGTGCGCACCGCGGGTTCGTCGCTCGACCGCATGGCCGATCCGTTGGTCAGCGTATAGGCTTTTCCATCGACGTTCAGGTTGCCCACGGTGACGTTCGAAAAGCTCGTCGAAACGTCATAGCCGCTCGGCGTGTTGCACACTTCGCGCACCTGGCCGATCGTGGCGAAACCGTTCTTCACGTCGATCACGTCGTTGACCGGCGGATAGATGTGACAAAATACGTCGACATGCGCCACGAGCTGGATGCTCATGCTCGAATCGGCATATGCCGCCCCTGGCATGGCAGCAAGGCAGCCCGTCCAGATCAACCCGGTTGCTATTTTCATCTCGCGCCTCGTCTTGATGTGCCGGGCACCTTTACGCGAGCGACGTAAACAATCCGTTTCGATACTGGCGAACATTGTCCGCCCGGCCATAAGCGCTCCTCGGCCACCCCGCCCTGCGCCGCTACAACGCGACACGCATGTCCGCGTGGAAGGTGCGCTGCGTGAAGGGATGGTAAAGGAAGTATTTATCGTTGTTGACGTTGTCCACGCCGACACTGAACACATAATGCTCGCCCACCGTGAACGCGGCGCGCAGATCGACGACGAAATATTTGTAGAACCCCTGATAGGTGTTCCCGATCACGTCGCTATTGTCGAGCGCACCGTAATTGCGGCTGGCGTAACGCCCGGCGGCGGTGAGCGCGACGCCGTTCGCCGGCCGCCACGTCACCAGTCCCGTCGCCTTCCAGCGCGGCACCGAGGGGAGCAGCTTGCCCACCGCCGCCGGGAAGGCGGCATCGGCGCGCGTGGTCGCATCGGCATAGGTGACGCTTCCCGACAGATCGATCCGGCGAACCGGAAAGTCGCGCCGGTCCGCCGCGACCTCGACGCCGCGCGCGCGGGTGCGGTCGACGTTCTGGACGAAGGTGCCGGTCTGCACCGGTGTCACCGGCAGTGGCCCGGTCTGCGAGACGAGCGCGTCGCGGATCGATTCGTTGAACAGCGACAGGCGGACGCTGCCCCGCGCATCGCGGTGTTCGACCGCCAGTTCCTGGGACAGAGCGTTCTCCGGCCGCAGATCGGGGTTGGGCAGCGCCGACACCGGCGAGGTGACGACCTGATAGAGTTCGCCCACGGTCGGGAAGCGGTAAGCCTTGCCGATCGACGCGCGCACCGCCCAGCGCAAAGCCGGCTTCCACTCGATCGATCCCTTGGGCGAGAATCTCGCCGCCGAGCGGGTGGGCTGCGCGTATAACGTCGGTGACGGCGTGGTCGTGCCCGGCAGCGTCACCGGGAAATTGACCCCGTCATAGGCGCGCCACCCTTCGTACCGCCCGCCCAGCGTCAGCGTCAGCGGCGCGGCGATCCGCCACGCATCCTGCGCCCATATCGCCAGCGTGCGCGTCCGCCCGCGCGACAC
>JALYTP010000134.1:0-2582 GCA_030854225.1 Pseudomonadota bacterium | reverse complement strand
TGAGCGCACCCTGCCCGCCCGCGATCCAGTCGGTGGTCGTATAGCGGTTGCTCGCGAGCGCGAACCAGTCTGCGTGCAGGCCGCCGCTCACGATATTGGTCGCCGCCGCGTCGCTGCGCCACGCGGCCTTCGCGTCGATCGTGCGCCACCCCGTGCCGTCGAGCCGCGTGATATTGCCCGCGCCGCCCGCCAATGCGGCGGGCAAAGCAATCGTCGGGGTGCGCTGCACGTCCTTGTCGAACGTGTAGAGCGTGCCGATCACCTGCCAGTCGATGCGGCGGGTGCTGCCCGTTGCCGACAAGGCGTGCGACCAGTGGCGCTCGTCATAGCGGTACACCCCGCCGCCGAACGCGCTCGCCGCGATGGTGTAGGGATAGCCGCCGATATCGAGCGGGGACGCCGGCGTGGTCGGCGAGACATAGACCGGCGCACCGGTCGCCGTGTTGCGCAAATACGTCTGCACGGTAGCGGCGGTCATGTTGAGAAACAGCCCCCCGATATAGGTGAGCCGCACCGACGGCGACAGATCGAGCGCGGCCTTCAGCTTGAGATTGTCCTGCCGCTGATGCTCGAACCCGCCCGCGCCGAACACGCGGATGGCTTGCGCGGTGCGGTTGAGATCGTCGAAGCCGCCGGTGGTCGGCACGCCTGCTGCACTCGGCGCCGCGGGTCGCGTGCCCGTGACATAGGTCAGCGGCTGGCTGTCGCTCACGGTATGCGTCACGCTGCCGAACAGGGCCAGCGGGCCGAACCGGTCCCCCAGCGTCGCGCCGAGCTGCCGCGCCGGATAATTGCCGTGCGTGCCGTATTGATCGAACGTCTGGACGCTGGTGCCTGCGGTCAGCGTCCCCTCGAGCTGATCGGGCAGGCGCGTCGTGATATTGACCACCGCGCCGATCGAATTGCCGGCATAGGCCGCCGAGAACGGCCCGTAGAGTATGTCGATCCGCGCGATCTCCTCGGGGCTCACCATCCCCCAGCGCGGGCTGGCCGAGGTGTTGTTGTTGCCGATCAGCGACGAGAGCAGCACGCCGTCGGCGTAGATCAGGCTGCGCGCGCTCGATCCGAGGCCCGAGGTGCGTGTCGCCAGCGGCGCCTGCGTGTCGCCGATATGGCGCTTTCGTACCGCCAGGCTGGGCAGGTATTTGAGCGCATCCTCGACATTCACCGCGTTGATCTGAGTCGCGATCTGGTCGGCGGTGACGGTGGCGCGTGTCGACGGTGCGTTCTCGATCGTCTGCGTCTGGCGGCGGGCGACGACGAGCACGTCCTGCTTTGTGCTGTCGTCAGGGGCGGGGGGAGTTTCCGCGATCGCCGCGAACGGCATCAGGCAGACGAGGGGCGCGAGCGCGAGCGCCCGGCGGTGGCGGGTAACGAGATGGGTCCTGGATAGCCTGTCGGTTGGCGGCACCGGCCGCGCGTATCGAGATGACGCGGGGGAACCGGCATCGTGCAGAAGCGGGACGAGGCTGTGCACCGGCGATCCGGGTAGGGCGTCCCACGCTCAGCGGCGCGACGAAGCGGTCGGATCGGCGATGAAAGAAGCCGCCGCCGCGATCACGCGGGCGACGGCGCGCAGCCCGTCAGGCGATCGCGGGAGGCCCGCGCAACGGCGGGCGCAGATGGGTGACGCGCGGCAGCTGCACGACCGCCACCGCCGCGACGCCCGCAGCGAAGATGACCGCGAGCGCGAGGACAAGCTGGACGACATCCGCGCCGCCGAGGCTCGGCGCATGCAACCCGGCGCCGGCGCACGGCGTATCGTGCTTGGCCGGCGAATCGTGATCGCCCTGCGGGTGATCCGCCGTGCCAGGCATCGCCCCCGGCATCGCCATGTTCGTCGTCATCGGCCCCATGCCGGTGCAGATCACCATGCGCAGCCCGGACGCGGTTTCGACCGCCAGGATCGCGACCCCACCGACGATCAACGCGACCGTCGCCCAGACGATGCCCGGATGCCCGCGAAGGAAATGCCGCAGCGACCCCATGCGCGCCCGTTAGCGGGGCGCGTTCACCGTGTCACTCGCGATGTTGCCCGCCGGCCTTACCAGACGTGGACGCGGTCCTTCGGCGCGAGATAGCGCTTGTCGCCCGGCTTGATCCCGAATGCGGCGTACCACGCATCGAGGTTGCGCACGGTTTCGGTGCGGAACATGCCGGGCGCATGCACGTCGGTCGCGATGCGCGCGCGGAGCGCCTTGTCGCGCATCTTGGTGCGCCAGCTCTGCGCGAAGGCGAGGAAGAAGCGCTGATCCCCGGTCAATCCGTCGATCACCGGCGCCGGCCTGCCGCCGAGCGAGGCGTGATACGCTTCGTACGACGCGGTCAGCCCGGCGGTATCGGCGATGTTCTCGCCCAACTCCTGCTTCCCGTTGAGGTGCAGCCCCGGCAGTGCTTCATAGGCACTATACTGATCTGCAAGCGCCTGGCCCGATTGCTCGAACCGCTTCAGGTCGGTCGGCGTCCACCAGTTATGCAGTCGCCCGGTCGAATCGAAATCCGCACCGAGATTGTCGAACGAATGGCTGATCTCGTGCCCGATCACCGCGCCGATCGATCCGTAATTCGCCGCCGCGTCGAAG
>JALYTP010000133.1 GCA_030854225.1 Pseudomonadota bacterium | reverse complement strand
GTTCAAGGCGTATCGCGCCGATCCGTGGGGCATGCCGGGCGACTGGCCCGCGCACCTGCCCGAAGCCGAACCGGCGCGCAGCCGCCATATCGCCGACTTCATCGCCGGCATGACCGATCGCTACGCCGTCGCGCGGTATCGCGAGGTGATCGGGCCGATCGACTTGCCGGAAGGGTTCTAGCGGGAGGGCGAAGCGGTGGACTCGCGCGATGAGATGTCAAAGCGGCATAATCATGCGACAAACCGGGCGTAGACGGGGATTATAGAAGGCAGCTTCTCGAACACGAGGAACGTCATGGCGACCGCCGACACCAGCATTGCACTCAATCGCTTCGGGCTTGGCGCGCGACCCGACGAGGCCATACCGGACGACCCCAAGCGCTGGTTGCTGGCGCAATTCGCGGCGTTCGATCCGCGCCCGGCACCGATCGCCGCGGCGCCCGACAGCCGCGCGGTTTCAGCCGGTCTCGCGCATTATGCCGAGGAACAGAAGCAGCTGCGCCAGCAATACGGCCCCCGGCGGCAACGGCGCGTGGCGACACCCGGCGCGACGTCTTCCCCGATGCAGGATAGCGCCGCCGCGATGATGACGCCCGGCGTGACCCCGGCCATGACGCAAGGCGCAGGGGCGATGCCGGGCGATGGCAAGTTGCCGCCGGCCGGGGAGATTCCCGGCGCACCGACTTCCCGCAAGGACGATCCGTTCGTGCAGGCCCGGCGGTCCGCCGCGAGACAGAGCCGCGACGATTATGCCACCGCGGTGGGCGCACGGATGACGAGCGCGCTGGTGACGCCCGCGCCGTTCGTCGAGCGGCTGACGCATTTCTGGGCCAATCACTTCGCGGTATCGGCCGACAAGCTGCAGGTCGTCGGGCTGTCGGGCACGCTGGAGTTCGAGGCGATCCGCCCGCATGTGCTGGGCACATTCGGCGATATGCTGAATGCCGTCGAGCGGCACCCCGCGATGCTGCTCTATCTCGATCAGGCGCAATCGGTTGGCCCCAATTCGACGATCGGCGCGCGCGCGGGGAGGTTCAATCCACAGCGCAAGGTTGGCCTGAACGAAAATCTCGCGCGCGAGATCATGGAGTTGCATACGCTCGGCGTGCGCACCGGTTACACACAGGCCGACGTCACCGAATTCGCCCGCGCGATGACCGGGTGGACCGTTTCCGGGCTGGGTCGCGGGGTCGGCGCGCGCTTCATGGGGACCGAGGGGCCGGCGGGCGCGTTCGTGTTCGCGGAACCGCTGCACGAACCCGGCGCGCGCACCATCATGGGCAAGCGCTACGATCAATCGGGCGAGAAGCAGGCGCAAGCGGTGCTGAGCGATCTGGCCGCGCATCCCGCCACCGCGACGCATATCTCGACCAAGCTGGCGCGGCACTTCGCCGGCGACACGCCGCCGCCCGCGCTCGTTGCGCGGTTGCAGGCGGCGTATTTGCGCTCGGGCGGCGATCTGCCGACGCTGTACCGCATCCTGATCGATTCGCCCGAGACGTGGGCGCCGCAACCGCTCAAGTTCAAGAATCCGTGGGAATGGTCGGTCTCTTCGATGCGCGCGCTCGGCACGAAGGAGGTCCAGCCGCTCGCGGTGACGGGGTTGCTTAACCAGCTGGGTCAGCCGACATGGAAACCGGGATCCCCGGCCGGATACGACGATATCGCGGCAAGCTGGGCGGGCCCCGATGCGGTGATGCGCCGGGTCGAGGCGGCGGAGCGCTTTGCCGGGCGCGCCGGCACGGTGATCGATGCGCGCACGCTGGCACCCAAATTGTTTCCCGCGATGGTGACGGCGGGCACCTCACAGGCATTGGCGCGCGCCGAAAGCCCGGGGCAGGCGCTCGCACTGCTGCTCGTCGCGCCCGAATTCATGCGGAGATAGGTCATGATCCTTGATCGTCGTAACTTCGTGGGCGCCAGCGCGCTTGGCGCCTTCGCTGCCGCGCTCGCCCCCCGGATGGCCTTCGCCAGGGCGGAGACCGACAAAAGGTTTGTCTTCATCATCCAGCGCGGGGCGGCGGACGGGCTCGGCACGATTGCGCCGGTCGGCGATCCGTCGTTCGTGTCGCAGCGCGGCGATCTTGCCGCCGATTTCGCGAGCGCGCCGAAACTGGATGCGATGTTCGCCATGCATCCGTCGCTCGCGACGATCAACGGCCTGTACCAGCGCAAGCAGGCGCTGTTCGCGCACGCCGTCGCCTCGCCCTATCGCGATCGCTCGCATTTCGACGGGCAGAACGTGCTCGAGACGGGTGGTGCCGGCGCGTATCAGGTCAAGGACGGCTGGCTCAACCGGATGCTCGGGCTGATCCCGTCGGGGCAGGCGAAGGCGATCGCGGTATCGGCGACGGTGCCGATGGCGCTGCGCGGATCGCATGAGGTGTCGTCCTACGCGCCCTCGGCGCTGCCGCAGGCGTCCGACGACCTGCTCCAGCGCGTGTCGATGATGTATCAGGGCGACAGCCAGCTCCACGCGCTGTGGAGCGAGGCGCTCGACACCAAGCAGCTGACCAGCGACATGACCGCGAGCAATGCGCAGAATGCGGCTGCGACCGGTGCACTGGCGGCCAAGCTGCTCACCGCGCCCGAGGGTGCGCGGATCGCGATGATCGAGACCGGCGGGTGGGACACGCACGCCGGCCAGCGCGCGCGGCTTGCCGCGCAGCTCAAGGGACTCGACGTGATGGTCGGCGCGCTGCAGGCCGGGCTCGGGCCGCTCTGGGCTGATACGATGGTCGTGGTGGCGACCGAATTCGGGCGCACGGTCGCGGTCAACGGCACCGGCGGCACCGATCACGGCACCGGCAGTTCGGCGATGCTGCTCGGCGGCGCGGTGAAGGGCGGGCGCGTGGTCGCCGACTGGCCCGGGCTCAGCCAGGCGGCGCTGTACGAGGCGCGCGACCTCAAGCCCACGACCCAGCTCGACGCCCTGATCGGCGGTGCGGTGGCCGGGCATTACGGCATCGAACCGCGCCGCGCGATGGCGATGCTGTTCCCCGCGTCGAAGGATGCGCCGGCGGTGGCGGGGCTGGTCTGATCGACAGGGCACCAGCCGCTTTTGCACCGGCGCGCGCGTTCCGCTAAAGCCCGCGCTCGCTGAAACGAGCCGGATCATCATGACGCTGTATACCCGTTTCGCCGCGCACCTCGATGCGGCGCTCGATATCCTTGTTGCGGCGGGCGATCTGCCCGGCGGGCTGAACCGCGCCGCGGTGACGGTCGAGCCGCCGCGCGACGCGAGCCACGGCGATCTCGCGACCAACGCGGCGATGGTGCTGGCCAAGCCGGCCGACGCCAACCCGCGCGCGTTGGCCGAGAAGATCGCGGCGGAGCTGCAACAGCTCGACGAAGTGGCGAGCGTATCGGTGGCGGGGCCGGGGTTCATCAACCTCACGCTGACCGACGACATCTGGCGCGTCGAACTGGCGACGATCCGCGACGAGGGCGCCGATTATGGCCGCTCGGCGCGCGGCAGGGGCACGACCGTCAACATCGAATATGTCTCGACCAATCCGACCGGCCCGATGCACATGGGGCATTGCCGTGGTGCCGTGGTGGGCGATGCGCTGGCCAATCTGCTCGAATGGGACGGCGCGAAGGTCATCCGCGAATATTATGTCAACGACGCCGGCGGGCAGGTCGATGTGCTCGCGCGGTCGGCGCACCTGCGCTACCGCGAGGCGCTGGGCGAGGATATCGGCGATATTCCCGAGGGGCTTTATCCGGGCGACTATCTGGTGCCTGTGGGCAAGGCGCTGGCGAGTGAATTCGGCGATCGGTTCGTCGGCAAGCTCGAAGCGGAATGGCTGACGCTGTTCCGCGAGATCGCCGTCGCGTCGATGATGCGGCTGATCAAGGACGATCTCGCACTGCTCGGCGTACACCACGATCTCTTCTCGTCGGAGGCGGCGCTCCAGGCGGCGGGCAAGCCCGAGGCGGCGGAAGCGGAATTGCGCGCCCGTGGACTGATCTATGATGGCGTTCTGGAAGCGCCGAAGGGAGAGACGCCCGAAGACTGGGAGCCGGTCGTGCTGCCGCTGTTCCGGTCCTCGCAATTCGGCGACGATAAGGACCGCCCGATCAGGAAATCGGATGGCAGCTGGACCTATTTCGGAGCGGACCTCGCCTATCACTGGCAAAAGGCGCAATTCGCCGATCAACTGATCGACATCTGGGGCGCGGACCATGCCGGGACGGTCAAGCGGATCGTCGCCGCGGTGCACGCGCTGACCGAGGGGAAGACGCGCTTCGACGTCAAGCTGGTGCAGATGGTGCGGCTGCTCCGCGACGGCGAGCCGGTCAAGATGTCCAAGCGTGCCGGCAACTTCGTGACGCTGGCCGATGTGGTGCGTGAAGTCGGCAAGGATGTCGTCCGCTTCACCATGCTGACGCGCAAGGCGGACGCGCAGATGGATTTCGATTTCGCCAAGGTGGTCGAGGCGTCGAAGGACAATCCGGTGTTCTACGTTAACTATGCGCATGCCCGGATCGCATCGCTGCACCGGCGCGCGAAGGAGGCGGGTATTGCGTGCGACGGGGTCGATCTGTCCCAGCTTGATACGGACGACCTCACCCTCGTGAAGCTCGCGGCACAGTTTCCGCGCATCGTGGAGACCGCTGCAACGGCGCGCGAGCCGCATCGAATCGCGTTTTATCTCTATGACTTGGCGGCGGCATTGCACGCCTTGTGGAATGTCGGGAACGACCGGCCGGACCGCCGCTTCCTGATCGTGGACAATCCCGGCGTCACCTGCGCACGTCTTTTCTTGGCGGATGCAATCGGGCAAATCATCCGCAACGGCCTCGCCATCATGGGGGTGGAAGCGGTTGAGGAGATGAAGTGATGTCCGAGGAGTGGAGAGAACCGTCGGTCGGCGATGGCGATCGGCTGCCGTGGCTCGAAACCGCGAGCGACGATCTGCGCGAGGGGCCGTCGCTCGGGCGTGTGATGGGGCTGGTGATCGTCGGGCTGGCCGTCATCGCGCTGGTGATTTTCGGCATCCACTGGGCGGGCAAGCGCCGGCTGGTCGATGGCGGCGGCGCGGTGATCGCGGCGCCGGACGGCGATTACAAGGTGAAGCCCGAGGATGCCGGCGGCATGAAGGTCACCGGCGAAGGCAATAGCGCGATCGCGACCAGCGACGGCGAGAATAGCGACAACGCGTCGATCAACCTGGGCGCGACACCCGAACAGCCGGTCAACGGCACGCATGTCGCGGCCGGCGGCCCGGCGAGC